>VGKM01000054.1 GCA_016867005.1 Candidatus Omnitrophota bacterium
GCCGGGCAGATTGTAGACGACTGTTTTTCCCCGGCTGATTACGCTTAGAATTATGGAACGGTGGGCTATTGATTTATCACCCGGCAGGGAAATCTTTCCGTAAATTCGCATCTATTTTTTAAATACCGCTTTATCGCCTTCGCTGACTTTGTCTTTTAAGTCATCGCTTAAAAAACCTGCGGCACTCATGGAATCATGGACTTTCTCTACACGGACATCGCCGATATATTTATCTTCATGATAAAGAGAGAAAATCGTATCATTTTTTACTCCATCATTTGTCCCTAGATTGATCACGGCAAAATTATAATCTTTGTTTACTACCACAACGCTGCCTTCAGGTACATTCTTCGACGAGACAACAGCAGCCGGGGCCTTGGGAGCAACAGGCGCCTTCTTGGCTTCTTTTTTCACCTTGGCTTCGGCAGCTTTCTTTGCTTTTTCTTCGGCCTTTCTTATTTTCTCCGCTTCCTTCTTAGCCTTCTCTTCGGCTTTCTTTGCAAGGGCTGCGGCTTTCTTTTCTGCTGCCTTATTTGCTTTTGGAGCTACCACAATCGTACCTAATTCAATACCCCTGACCTTTGCCTCTAATTCGCTGGATTTTGTTTCCAGTTCTTTCAGTTTAACCTCAAGCTCTGTTTTCTTTGAATTCAACTCGCTTAGTTTTTCCTGAGAGGCCCGGGCATCTGTAATCGCCGATTCAAGTTTTTTCTGTAATTCCGTTTTTAACGTCTTTTGTTGCTCTACTTCCTGCTGCAGGCGGGCAACCTGGCTAAATGCCTCCTCTTTGCTGTTTCTTTCTTCTTCCAGGTCCTGGCTTAAATCAACGAATTTTTTCTCAGTATCGCTTAGTTTTTCTTTCAGGGAAGAAACCATGCCTTGCGCCTTGTTTAATTCCGATTCTACGGCCGCCTGTTTTGCCATAACCTCTTCCAATTGGCGCCCTAAATTAACATTATTAACACGCTCTTTTTGTAAAAAATAAAAAAGCCCGCCGGATAAAGCTAAGGCAATGACGATCAAAATTACCAGTATAATTAAAGATGACGCCCTTTTATTAGACATCGTTCCTCCTTTTATTCTATATTATGGTTTTATTATAATATTGATGAGGAAAAAATCAAGAGTTATTATTTATAAACTCTTTGAATTCAACGGGTAAGCTGCAGGAGAATTCCATATTCTTGCCGGTCCTGGGGTGTATAAATCCTATTGATACCGCATGGAGCGCTAAACGGGAAAAATCATTATTTTTGCCGTATTTGGCATCGCCAAGGATAGGATGGCCTATATGCGAAAGGTGCACTCTTAATTGATGGGTCCTGCCGGTCAACGGCTCAAGCTCTAAGAAGCTGGTGTCTTTTTTACGCATGATAGTTTTGTAAAAAGTTTTGGCGTATTTTGTATTATCGGTGAACCCGACTGCCATATTTTTTCTTTTAAACGGGTGCCTGCCGATGGGCAGTTCAATCACGTCTTCGTTAAAACTCGTCTGGCCTTTTACCAGGGCGACATATTTCTTCTTTATGGAGTGTTTGGCAAATTGCTGAGAAAGCCCAAGGTGGGCGGCGTTATTCTTTGCGATCACAATAAGGCCGGAGGTATCTTTATCCAGGCGATGGACAATACCCGGCCGACCGGGATTAATATCGGAAAGTTTCTTAAAACGGTAAAGTATGGCATTTACCAAAGTATGTTCGTTATTCCCTGCCCCCGGATGCACGACTAAACCCGAGGGCTTATTGATCACTGCCAGATCGCTGTCTTCATAGATCACTTCCAGCGGTATATCTTCCGGAAGGATACTACTTTCAACTTTTTCCTCCAGGCGGAGCGTAAATTCTTCCTGCGGCTTGATTCTGTAGTTGGGCTTTAAAGAAGCCCTTTTTTCGCAACTGACCCCGCCTCCGGAAATAATTTTTTGTATATGTTCTCTGGACAGCCCGAGTTTATTTTTCTTGGCGAAATCCGCGATAAACCTGTCCAGGCGCATGCCTTTGGCTTCCGGTTCTACGATAAATTTAAATTCTTGCATTATGGTTATTTAATTTTATGGGGCGGGGTCTTTTTGATGAAAACAAGGCCTGCGGCTGCAATAACAAAAACAGCTATGCTTAAGAGTTGAAATAACGTAAGGCCGCCGAAGATAATCCGGTTATCCGCCCGCCAGAATTCAATAGAGAACCTTGCCGCCGAATAAAGCAAAAGGTACAGAAAGAAAATTGACCCGCTTTTATGGGGCCGGCGCTGCATCAACCTTAAAATAATAAAAATCACAAGGAGCAGTAACGTAGAATAGGCCTGTGTCGGAATAAGGGCTTGCTTATGCACTTCAAAATAGATACCGTAAGATCCACTCGGCCGCCCGTAACAACATCCGTTCAGCAAGCAACCGATCCTGCCGATTGACTGGGCAAGCGCCAAATATGGTATTACCAGGTCCATGGCCGAGAAAATCGGTATCTTTTTTAATTTAAGGTAAAAAATCGCGCAACTTACTCCGAGGATCAACCCTCCGAACCAGGAAAGGCCTCCATGTTGCAGCATGATTATTTCAAGCGGATTCTCGGAATAATAACCTATATGCTCGGCTACGTAGAAAATCCTCGCCCCTACGACACCGGAAATGAAACCCGTAAAAAGAAAATTGAAAATAGTATCGGGGTTTATTCCGTTTTTACGCGCCTCTCTCATTGCCAGGGTAGTACTGACGATGAAAGCAATTACCAGCATCAAACCGTAAGAATAAACCGTAAAATTCCCTATCCTGCAGATTTCCGGAAACATATTGACCACCCCAGAATGATTGCGCCTATCGTAATTGCCGAATCGGCGATATTAAACACCGGCCAGATCTTGAAATCGATAAAATCAACTACATGGCCGAATATTACCCTGTCAATCAGATTGCCCAGCCCGCCCGCCAGGATCAACCCTAAAGCAAAATTATAAATAAACGGCTGTTTATGTTTGTTATTTCTTAAATTTAACAAAATCAGGGTTATTGCAAGGCCTGCGGTCAGGATAAAAAACGGCACCTGATTTCTTAAAATACCGAAAGCCGCTCCCCGGTTATGCACTAAAGTAAAGTTAAAAATCCCTCCCAATACCGGAATAGGGCTATTTAGAGTTAAAAATTTTGAGGCGAGAAATTTGCTGGATTGGTCGAGGATCAGGATTAAGATTACTATCGATAAGATCATCACAAAAGAGAAGTTATCTCTTTTCTTTGCTTTCCTGGCATTTTACGCAAAGCCTGGCATAAGGCACTGCCTTTAGGCGCGACTTAGAAATCGGCTGCGAGCAGCCCTCACAGACCCCGTATGTCCCTTCTTCAATTTTTTTGGCGGCATCGTCAAGCTCGTAAAGGAACTGCCTGTCATTGGAAGCAAGGCCGAGGGAAAACTCCCTGTCATAAGTATCGGTGGCCACATCAGCCATATGATAACTGTATCCGGAGATATCGCCTGATGCGTCTTTCTGTGATTTTTTCAGAGTATCATCGGAAATATGCTTAATATCATCCAGTATCTCATCCTTGATCTTATAGATCAGGCCCTTAAAAGCCGAAAGCTCTTTTTTGGATAATTTGGAGGTTATTTTCTTTACTTTTTTGATGGCCTTCTTGATGGATTTCTTTTTGCCGGACTTTTTAATAGTTTTCTTTTTCACTTTGTTTCCCCCTTAATGGCTTTCAGGCAATTTTCACAGATATCTTTATGTTCAGGCTGGCTGCCTACAGACATTGAATAATTCCAGCAGCGGACACATTTGATACCGCCTGCCTTTGAGGCGGATATTTTAATTTCCGTATCCAGGCCGCTGTCAATTTCAATATTGACCTGAGAAACTTTGAATATCTCGCATAATTCTATCTTTAAGCTTGTTAAGAATTTATAACGAACTTGACTTTTTGTCAACAGATTTATTTGGGCATCAAATGAACTGCCGATTTCGCCTTTTGAGCGCATTTCTTCAAGGGCCTTGGCGGCCTCAGGGATCATGCCGATAACAAATTGAGAAAAACTTAAAAGGTCGGTGCTCCCTTGGAAGTTTTTAAATTCCTCGATGCTGGGCGGCCACTCCAAAAGATGGACGCTTGATTTTTCTTTATCCTTATTTTCTTTAGGCATACTCTGCCAGATCTCCTCTGCGGTGAACACCAGGATAGGGGCGATCAACCTGACCAGGGAATTCAAGGCCTCAAAAATTGCTGTCTGGGCGGCTTTACGTTCCGATGAAGCGGCTGCAAAAGTATAAAGCCTGCCCTTGACCATGTCCAGGTAATACATAGATAACTGCTCATTGCAAAAATCATAGATTGCCTTATATGCCTTATAAAATTCAAAAGAATCATAAGCTGTCTCCACTTCGGCCTTAAGAGCTTGGCTTGCCTGCAAGATCCATTTATCGATTGCTTTTAAATCTTTATATGAAACCTTATCTTTATCCGGGTCAAAATCATATAAATTGCTTAAGATAAAACGCGCGGTATTCCTGATCTTACGGTATGCCTCAGACAACCTGGTTAATATCTCTTTAGAGATCCTTATGTCTTCATTATAATCGCTTGAGGCGACCCACATCCTCAGGATATCAACACCATAATCCTTTATAATATCAAAAGGCGAGATCACATTGCCCAGTGATTTGGACATTTTTCTGCCGGCGCCATCAACTACAAAACCGTGCGTCAACACGGCTTTAAACGGCGGCTTATCGTCGATACAAATCGCAGGTATAATTGAAGATTGGAACCAGCCCCTGTGCTGGTCGGAGCCCTCTAAATACAAAGCCGCCGGAAAAGAAAGCTCCTTCCTTTTTTTTAATACTGCCTGCGAACTGACACCGCTGTCAAACCACACATCAAGAATATCCGTTCCCCTGGTAAAAGATTTTCCCTTTTTACATCCAGGGCAGGTCAGGCCATCGGGGACAAAATCTTCCATTTTTCTGCTGAACCAGCTGTCGGAACCTTCACCTATGATAAATTTTGCGAATTTCTCAATGACCCCGGTGTCAAAAAACTCTTCCTTGCATTCCCCGCAGACCAAAGCCGGCACAGGCACGCCCCAATATCTCTGGCGCGACAGGCACCAATCCGGCCTTAACTGGACCATAGCAGAGATCCTTTCTTTGCCGACGCTCGGCACCCAGGAAACATCCTTATCAATGCTGTTCAATATCTTTTTTCTTAAATTATTCTTATCGATCTCCAGAAACCACTGTTTAGTGGCGCGGAAAATGATCGGGGCCTTGCAGCGCCAGCAGTGAGGATAGGAATGCTGGACCGTAGAACTAAAAAGCAGGTTCCCTAATCCGGATAATTTTTCTAAGATTGGTTTATTGGCATCAAATATATTCAGCCCTTTGAATTCGCCGGCCGTATGGTCAAAATTCCCTTTTGCATCCACCGGCATAATGATCTCTAATTGATATTTGACACCGGTAAAATAATCTTCGTTGCCGTGCCCGGGAGCTGTATGCACAAGGCCCGTGCCTTCTTCTTTAGAGACATAATCTGCCAGGACAACCCGGCCTTTCCTCAGGCCAAAAGGATGAGTATAGGCCAACCCTTCTAAATCCCTGCCGGAGATCTCTTTGATCAATCCGTTTTGTTTTACCCCTGCTTTTTCCAATACATCTATATACAAATCTTTAGCAATAATCAAATTGCCCGAATCTGTCTTTACATAAACATAGGCCAGCTCAGGATGCGCTGCCACAGCGACATTAGCGATCAATGTCCACGGCGTTGTGGTCCAGATCACAAGGTAGCTGTCTTTTTCAAGGCCCTTTGCTTCCTCTAATTTGAATTTTACGAAAATCGACGGCGAGGAATGGTCTTCGTATTCCACCTCTGCTTCCGCAAGCGCTGTTTCGCATTTATAACACCAGTTAACCGGCTTCAGGCCGCGGTATATATAATCTTTTTTCACCAGTTCGTTGAAAGAAGCAATGATCGCCTCTTCATATTCATGGCTCAATGTAAGGTATGGCCTGCCCCAATCGGCAAAAACCCCCAACCGCTCAAACTGTTCACGCTGCCTATCGACAAACTTCATGGCATATTCATGCGCTTTTTTACGGAAATCCAGTTGAGGGATCTGGGACTTATGGATCTTTAATTCTCTGAAAAGGGCGTGCTCAATAGGCAGGCCATGGCAATCCCATCCCGGCACGTAAGCCGAATCATACCCTCTCATTGTTTTAAATTTAACAACAATATCTTTTAATGTCTTGTTTAAAGCGTGCCCTATATGGATATCGCCGTTTGCATAAGGCGGCCCGTCATGAAGAATGTATTTTCCTTTTGGGCTTTCTTTTTTACGGATTAAACCGTAAATATCCTTTTGGGCCCAGGCCTTTAACAATTCCGGCTCGCGGCGCGGCAGGTCTGCCTTCATCGGAAATTTTGTCTGAGGTAGATTAAGGGTAGATTTATAATCCATTGATATATTTTCCAATAATTATATTCAGGTCTTTTTTTACTTTTGCTGAAATCAATTTTTTGTCCGTAATAATCGCGTGCTTTAATGCATCCTTGCAGCCACAACTGCGTTTAGCAGGAAGGTTTTTCACGATCAAAGAAATCATTTTCTTTGAATTCTCGACGTTTTTTAACAGGTTTGCTATGACCATTTCAACTGTAACGCTCTCATGCTGGGGATGCCAGCAATCATAATCGGTGACAGCGGCAAGCGTAGAATAACAAATCTCTGCTTCCCTGGCGAGCTTTGCTTCAGCCAGGTTTGTCATCCCGATCACGTCCATCCCCCAGCTGCGGTAGAGTTTCGATTCCGCCAAAGTAGAAAATGCCGGCCCTTCCATATTAATATAAGTGCCGCCGTTATGTATCCTTAAATTCAGCTCTTTACCGGCGCCTAATACAACCTGGGCCAGCTCCTGGCATACAGGATGGGCAAAGACAATATGCGCTACGATCCCGTTATCAAAAAAAGTCATTTCCCTGGCATTATTTGTGCGGTCAACAAACTGGTCTACAACCACAAAATCAAGGGGCCGTAATTCTTCTTTCAGGCTCCCGCAGGCAGTAACGGAGATTATCCGCTCAACCCCTAACTTCTTCATGCCATAAATATTGGCGCGGTAATTTATTTTGCTGGGGCATATCCTGTGCCCTACGTCATGGCGGGGAAGAAATACTATCTCCCTGCCTTCAAGCTCGCCGGCCACAAAATTGGCCGAAGGCGCGCCGAATGGCGTTTTCAACTCCACCTGCTTTATTTTCTTCAAACCCTCGATTTTATACAAACCGCTGCCGCCGATGATCCCGATTTTTCCCATGCTCACTCCTTGGATAATTCTTCTGCGCGTTTTACTGCAGCTTTTGCTGCATCGGTCAATGAACCATTATTATGCAATACCTCTAACCCTGCCTCAGTTGTGCCGCCGCGGGAAGCGACTAATTTCTTTAAAGCTGCGGCAGCGCCGGATTTTCCGTAATTCTTAATGAGCGCATCTGA
>VGKM01000055.1 GCA_016867005.1 Candidatus Omnitrophota bacterium
CGGAATCGGGGATCCCGGAAACCATATCCGCCTTGATAGTATCGCCTTTGGCTAAATTCCTGCCGCATCTTTCCCTGGACATTTCAACGTTAATGCCGTCATAACTTGATGCCGGAAAGCCCGTATAAATCCACAGGAACGAACAGATCTGGTTTTCCTTATTGCCCTTACGCTTTAACTTTAGCCCCGACTTATCCAAAAGGACGATCTCCCCGGGCTCGATATTCTTTTTAATCTTGAAGCCAAGATTATAAAAGGCCGAAGTTTCAGTAGTCACCGCCCATTCATCGTCTTTTTGGCCGACGATCAACGGGCTATAGCCGTAACGGTCCCTTGCCGCATAAATGCCTTCTTCAGTCAGTAAGATCAGGGAACAGGAACCTTTTATTTTAGAAAACATGTATTCGATGCCGCTGATAAAATCTTGGCCATGTATGATCAACTTGGCCACAAGCTCAGGGGCATTCACATGTCCGTCGGTAACCTCGCTGAAGGACTGCCCTGCTTTATAAAGTTCCTCTGCCAGCTCTTTGGCATTATCAATAAAACCGTTCATAACAATGGCGAACGGCCCAAACTTTGAATGGATGCAAATCGGCTGCTCGTCTTTTGCGCTGATCACGCCGATCCCTTTATTACCGGGCATTTTTTTGTAATCTTCGTAAAATTTCGCCTTAAACTGGCTGCCCCGGATATCGTGGATCTTGCGCATTAATTCTGTGCCCCAGGTTGCAAGGCCGGCGAACTGCGTGCCAAGATGAGAATGATAATCTGTGCCGTAATATAGGTCTTCCTGGCAATTTTCTCTGCTTACTACCCCGAAAATTCCGCTCATATTGCTCTCCCTAAAAAGTTTTTCTTATATATTCCACGCCGTTACGGAAAATCATTTTCCCGTCGCCCTCGGGATCAAATTTACCCCCGGCCCATCTGGGGTGCTGAAGGCCGGATACGTGGCGTTCCGGATGCGGCATCAGTCCCAGGACCCTGCCTGTTTCATCGCAAATACCTGCGATATTTTCTATTGAGCCGTTGGGGTTATCAGGATAACCGGTAAAATCACCGCGGCTATTACAATACTGAAAGACAATTTGCCCGTTTTCTTTGAGCCGTTTTAACACCGCGCCATCTTTGGTAATAAATTTTCCTTCTCCGTGGGCGACCGGCAAATAAATCATCTCCTCTAAATCCTTTGTCCATACGCATTTATCTTGTGATTTACGCAAGTACACCCAGCGGTCTTCAAACTTTGCCGAATCATTGATGATCAAGCTCGCCTCCTGCAGTAAATCCTGGTTGCCCGGCAGAAGCCCGGCTTTAACAAGAATCTGGAAGCCGTTACAGATGCCGATAATCAATTTCCCTGCATCGATAAAATTCTTTAGATCATCGGAAAGCTTGCATTTCAGTTCATTGGCAAGGATTTTACCAGCAGCCACATCGTCACCGTAACTAAAACCCCCGGGTATGGCAAGTATATGGTAGGCGGAAAGGTTTTTTTCTCCCGAAATAAGTTTATTAATATGGACAAGTTCGCATTCGGCGCCAACCGCCTCAAAAGCAAATGCCGTTTCTTTATCGCAATTGGTGCCTGCAGTGCGCAATACCAGGACTTTAGGGCTTTTTTGCATAGAAATTTTGAATTATTTTTACTACTTCCGCGGGGTCATCGCTTATTTTAAAAATATCCAGGTCTGCCTTACTGATGTTCCCGTGTTTTAAAACCATGCTCTTTAACCAATCAATCATGCCTTTCCAGTATTCCCGGCCCATTAAAACTACCGGGAATTTTCCTATGCGTTCGGTCTGGATCAAATTCAACGACTCAAACAACTCATCAAGCGTTCCGTATCCTCCGGGCATGATCACGAATGCCTTTGCGTATTTGACAAACATTACTTTTCTTACGAAGAAATAACGGAAATTAAGCAATATATCCACATATTCATTGGCTTTTTGCTCCATGGGTATCTGGATATTCAGGCCGACTGATTTGCCGTTGGCGCGCCTTGCCCCTTTATTGCCTGCTTCCATAATACCGGGCCCTGAGCCGGTAATAATAGCATATCCTGCCTTCGCCAATAAATAGGCAGCATCTTCGGCTAATTTGTAATACTTGCTTCCGCGGATGACCCTGCTCCCTCCGAATATGGAAACTGCCTGGCCGATGCTTGAAAGCACCTCAAACCCGTCTACAAACTCCGACATGATCCTAAACATCCTCCAGGTATCTTCAGAGGTAAAATCATCTTTGATATTGTGTAATTTCTTGATTTTTTTCATGCTCTCTCCTTTTCGATTTCGGCGTGCCTTTGGCGTTTACGCCGAAATCACCCTGAGCTCTGTCGAAGGGCTACCAGCGCAATGGCGACTGCCATGCCTCTTTCAAACCGTCTATCTTCGCGTTAATACAAATTTTGCCGTCTAAGCCATACACCTTAAATTCTTTTTTTCCGCTTACGCAGCCAATTAACCCCAAAGGCACGCCGCGCATCTGTTTTTCGAATGCTTTTTGGTCTTTCTTTGCAACTTCAACAATGAACCTTGAATTTGATTCGGAAAAAAGCACATAATCATTGCGCTTAAGCTTTGTTTTTACTTCGCTTAAAAATAAGTCCATTCCCAACCCGCCGCTAAAAGCCATCTCAGCTGCGGCAACTGCCAATCCGCCCTCCGAGCAATCATGCATAGCTTTAACCAGCCCAAAAGAAGCGGCCTTGCTTAATGAGTCAAAAATCAACTTTGCTTTCTTTGCATTAACCTTGGGCACATTATTGCCGACGGAGCCCATTATGTCAAAATAATGGCTTCCGCCCAGCTCATCAAAAGTTTCGCCGACTATATATATTAAGCCGCCCGGCTCCTTAGCATACATGGAAACGGTTTTTGAGGCATCATCCGTCACGGCAATCGCAGAGATCAATAATGTCCCCGGTATAGCCATGGATTTACCGTGGACAGCGTATTCATTATACAAGCTGTCTTTACCCGAAATAAAAGGGACGCCAAAACCTTTGGCAATATCATAACAGGCAATTGCCGCCCTGACCATGCCTCCTAATCTGTCGGGCTTGTCGGGATTGCCCCAGCAAAAATTATCCAGAATCGCCACTTCTTTAAGGGAGCCACCGACAGCGATTACCTGCCTGAGCGCCTCATCAATGCAAGAAGCTGCCATCCAGTAAGGATCAATAAACCCGTAACGGAAATTAATGCCGCAGGAAATAATAACGCCTTTTTTCGAGTTAAGGACCGGCTTTACCACGGCTGCGTCAGAAGGCCCGTCATTAACTATGCCCACCAGCGGCTTTAATACCGAACCGCCTTGTACTTCATGGTCATATTGACGGATCACCCATTCTTTTGAACAAATATCATAACGCGAAAGAAGCTTTAACAAATAACCGGAAAGGCCTTTTGGGCACTTGAATTTAGGCTCTTTGTGTTTGGCTAAAACAAATTCCGCTTTCTTCTCTAATTGCGGCAGGCCTTCATGCAAAAATTCCATATCCAAGTCGCAAACTTTTGCCCCTTTATAAAAAAGTTCTAAGCGCCCGCTACCGCTGAATTCACCGATTACAGTTGCCTCGACGTTTTCGTCAGAAAACACTTTAATCAAATCATTAATTTTAGCCGGCGGGGCAGAAAGCACCATTCTTTCCTGTGATTCGGAAATCCATATCTCATAATAAGAGAGCCCGGAATATTTAAGAGGGACCTTTTCCAGGTCAACCCTCGCCCCAAAAACAGCACCCATCTCACCTACTGCGCTTGAAAGCCCGCCTGCTCCGCAATCCGTAATAGCGCTGTATAAATCCAGGTCACGCGCCTTAATAATCGTATCAACCATCTTTTTTTCCTGAATAGGGTTGCCGATCTGGACTGCGCCGCTTGAAATTGTTTCTGATTCATGGGTGAGTTCGCCTGAAGAAAAAGTCGCTCCGTGAATTCCGTCGCGGCCGGTCCTTCCTCCCACTACCACTATCAAATCCCCTTTGTTAACTTTTTTAAAGGTCTTATCTTTCGGCATAATCCCTGCTGTGCCGCAATATACAAGGGGGTTACCGACAAATCTCTCATGAAACAATACTGCGCCGTTAACAGTAGGGATACCCATCTTATTTCCATAATCGCGGACTCCGGAAACAACGCCTTTCATAATGCGTTTCGGGTGGAGCGCGCCTTTCGGAAGTTTTGAAAACGGATATTCCGGAGGGGCAAAACAGAAAACATCGGTATTAAGAAACGGCCTTGCTCCCAACCCTGTCCCAAGCGGGTCGCGGATCACCCCGCCTATGCCGGTATTAGCTCCGCCGAACGGCTCAAGCGCAGAAGGATGGTTATGGGTTTCAACCTTAAAACAAACGTTATATTTATCATCAAATTTAATGACGCCGGAATTATCATGAAATACCGATATGCACCAGGGCTTATTCAGCTCTTTAGTGACTTTTACAATTGTCGATTTTAAAAGATTATTTATAATTTTTGTCTTGGCCTTACCGGAAATTTTCTCGGTATATTTGATTTTTCCCCGGAAGGTCTTATGGCCGCAGTGTTCCGACCATGTCTGGGCAAGCGTTTCCAGCTCGCAATCAGTGGGGTTACGTTTGAGTTTCTTAAAATAATCCCTTATCTGCCGCATTTCAGCCAGATTTAAGAATAGCTGCCCGTCTTTACTGATTTGCATTAATTTTTTATCCGATGCGCCCAGCAAATCAATAGTAATTAATTTGAATTTGTACCCGGTTTGCTGAAAGCTGAGGGCTGAAAGCTGAGGGCTGACAATGTGCTGGATTAATTTATTATATAAAAGCTTATCACAAACAGTTTCCAGTTCGTCTTTTGAAAGATTGCCTTTTATAATGAACTTTTTTGCGGTCTTAACAGTTGCCTTCCCTCTTATGCCTAGGTCGCGCATCCCTTTTAGAACCGATTCTTCTGTCGGGTCCATGACGCCCGGGTTATAAGCAACTTCAACTACCGTTATACCGCTGTTTGGCTGCTCAGGCGGCTCGTTAATGGAATAACCCTGAACAACTTTGTCGATAAGCAACTCTTCGCAAATCATTTTTGCTTCTTGGCCGGAGAGTTGCCCTTCGATATTATAAACCTGTGCAAAGGCGACCTCCTCAACGGATTTAATCCCCAAATCAAGGATATCACGCTTGGTGCCTTCTCCTATGCAATCAAAAATCCCAGGCCTATCTTTTACTTCAATTTTGTAAAGCATGACTAATTATCAGGGGTTTTAAAAGGCGAGAATTTCCTATAAATTATAAACCGACTCTTCTAAAAATCTTGTTTACGTTGCGCAGGTAATAATCCAAGTCAAAGATTTTATCCAGATCTTTCCTGGTAAGATATTTTGATACATCGCGGTCCTTAAGGAGAGTTTCTCTAAAATCCAAGTTCTCCTTCCAAACCTGCATGGCATTACGCTGCACTAAATCATAAGCTTTCATCCGAGGCAGGCCTTTATCCATAAGCGTCAAAAGTACTCTTTGTGAAAATAACAGCCCGCGCGTCTTAATAAGGTTGGCAAGCATATTATTGGGATACACAATAAGGCCGTCGACGACCTGGATCATCTTATTCAGCATATAATCCAAAAGGATTGTCGAATCGGGGATAATTACCCGCTCGACTGAAGAATGGCTGATATCGCGTTCATGCCAAAGAGCAATGTTTTCCATCGCTGCCAGGGAATTCCCGCGTAAAATCCTGCTCATCCCGCAAATACGCTCACAAATCACAGGATTGCGCTTGTGCGGCATAGCGCTTGAGCCCTTTTGCCCCTTGCCAAACGGCTCCTCTGCTTCCAGCACTTCCGTCCGCTGCAAATGGCGTATTTCAGTGGCAAATTTTTCCAGGCTTGAGCCGACAATTGCTACGCGCGCCATAAACACAGCATGGATATCCCGCTGGATTATTTGCGTAGAAATTTTTGCCGGCTTAAGGCCTAATTTTTTACATACATAATCTTCAACCTCCGGGCCTACATTGGCAAAGGTGCCCACGGCTCCGGAAATTTTACCCACGGATATTTCTTCTTTTGCTAACTCCAGGCGCTTTATGTTACGCTGCACTTCATCATACCAAAGAGCCAGCTTTAAACCGAAGGTCGTCGGCTCAGCATGCACTCCGTGAGTACGGCCGATACAAACCATATCTTTGTATTTCCTGGCTTTCTTGGCAAGAGAGTTAGAGAGCTTTTTGAGGTCATCAATTAATATATCGGAAACAGCCTTTAACTGAACTCCCAAAGTTGTGTCCAAGAGGTCGCTTGAAGTAAGGCCAAAATGGAAATATTTCGCATCAGCCCCAATATTTTGTGTTACCTGGGTGACAAACGCTACCACATCATGTTGTGTCTTCTCTTCTATTTTTTTGATTTCTTTAAGGTTAAATTTCGCTTTTTTTCTGATATTTGCTACGCTTTTATGGGGGACCTTGCCCTGGCGGGCTAAGGCCTCTAAGGTAAGGATTTCTATATCCAGCATGGTCTTAAACTTAAACTCATCCTGCCAGATATTTGAGATTTTAGGTAAGCTGTAGCGTTCGATCATAGGAAGTTTATTATATCAAAAATGCGCTTTTTTGCAACAAAAAACCTGTCCCACACCCGGTGTGGAACAGGTCAAAAAAGCTTGCGGCGCCCCAGGATGTCTTATCTTTTTGTTTTCCTTAAATCCGTGGGTAGCACCACAACAAATTTGCTGCCGCCATTCGGCTCATTTTCCACCCAGATACGGCCTTTATGCATCTCAACAATGTCTTTAGATATGGAAAGGCCCAGGCCCGTCCCTTCTTTTGTAATATTGACCCGTTCAAATTTATTGAAGATTTTATCTATTTTATCAAGCGGAATCCCCGGGCCGGTATCAGAGCATTCAAGACGGACAAACCCTTCAAGATAATCCACCTTTAATGCAATCGTCCCGCCTTCAGGAGTATATTTTATAGCATTGCTCAGAAGGTTGTTGATGACCTCGGAGATTTTATCTTCGTCCGCCCAGAGAGACAAACTCCTCTGTAGTATTTCCTTGTTCAGCTTTATATGTTTCTGTTCCATAATCGATTCAAATTCATTCAGCTGCTTGTCAAGGATTTCAGTAAGGTTGCAAAGCCGCCTTTTAATATCAATCATCCCGGCTTCGATTTTATGCAAATCCAGAAGGTCGTTAATCAGCCTGCCCATCCTCTCTAAAACCCCGTAGCAGAGCTCAATGATCTTTTCCTGCTCCGAGTTAAGCTTGCCGGCCAGGCCTTCACGGATATTAGACAAACTTATTTTTATAGTAAGAAGCGGGTTTT
>VGKM01000056.1 GCA_016867005.1 Candidatus Omnitrophota bacterium
TTATTCGGGGAGCTTTTTGCGGCTTTTTACAATTTCACCTTCGACATCTATCACATTGGAATGACTGGAGTTAAGAGAACTTACCTTCTTAACGATTGTGGCAAAGGTCAAAACAAATAGCAGAATAAGCACTACCTCTAATACCAGCCAATACAGCGGCTTTAGGAAAAAAAGGCCGAAAAACAAGTTAAAGATTATAAGAAAAGGCAAAAAACAGCCAATACGGCTTCCTAATATGATAGTTTTAAATTGTTTATTCTGATTCATGCTTGAATTTAGAGGAAACTTCAGGAGGGATGGCTTTCGGCCTTATGTCCTGGCCTACGCAGACCAAAATTGTTTTATTTGTGCAGATCAACTTATCTTCCTGATTCTTTACTTCATGCTCAACGGTTAATTTTACGGCTTTAACTTCTGTGAAGCGCGTGCTGATTTCCAATACGTCTCCGTAAACAGCGGGGAATTTGTAATCGATCTCCTGATGCGCTACCACAAATAAAGTCCCGGATCCCGCAAGTTCTTTTATAGACAGGCCCCTCTCTTCAAAATATTCTGTGCGGGCCTCTTCCATATATTTCAGGTAATTGGCATAATAAACCACGCCGCCGCAATCAGTATCATGGTAATATATCTTTTTCTTCATTATTTATTCGCCTATGATTTTAACAAGCACCCGTTTTTTGCGCTGCCCGTCAAACTCGCCGTAGAAAATCTGCTCCCATGGCCCGAAATCAAGCTTGCCTTCGGTTATTGCCACCACTACCTCCCTGCCCAGGACAGTCCTTTTTAAGTGCGCATCGCCGTTATCTTCTCCGCTCAGGTTATGCTTATATTTATCCTTGCCGTAAGGAGCCAGTTTCTCAAGCCAGGCGCTAAAATCCTGATGCAGGCCGCTTTCGTCGTCATTGATAAAAACACTGGAAGTAATATGCATGGCATTGACCAGGCAAAGCCCCTCTTTAACTCCGCTTTTGGCGATTGCCTTCCCAACCTCGGAGGTTATATTAATGAATTCCTGCCGGTTCCTGGTATTAAACCAAAGGTATTGCGTAAGGTGCTTCACGCTGTTCCCCCTTCCTGTTAATTCAGATTTTTATTACCCGGGTTCTTCGGGAATGCCTTGGTTAATTTTGGAGCGGAAAATTTAGGTTTTTGGTTCCATGCCTGGCGTTTTTGCCCGGCACCCAATTTCTCGAAAGAATTGTTTTTAAAAATATCGAAGGCCTCGTCAAAATCATAGATGCCTTTAAAATCGCTTTTTTTGTCCTCTTCGGTCTTGTTTAAAAGCCCCTTTTCCACCATATTAAAAACTATTTCCCCGAAGTCCTCCGTCCCTTTTATCCCCCAGTGCCCCAATACCGCTTTTGCCATCGGGCCGTATTGCTCGAGAATAAAATCTTTTATACCGTGCGCAAGCTCTCTGCCGCTGATATGCCCCTGTTTCTTCAGTTTTGCCTGCGTAAACCACAGCGCCCTCATTACAAACTCGTAGGCGTCGGTTTTATACCGGTTATCTTTTAAAATGATCTCATCTATTTTGTCATAAAAATTTTGCATATGAATATTATACATAAAAAATATTAAAAAGCAAATAAAGCATTTAAAGAAAAGACGAAAAGTTATTTCTTAATTCAACAAACGATTTAAAAATCAAATCGGCGCCGCTAAGGTATTTTCTGGGAAGCGATGTCTCCAGGGCAGCGCAAAAAAGCCCTGCCTTCTTGGCTGATTGAATGCCGAAAGGCGCATTTTCAATTACCAGCGCGTCTTTTTGAGTTATTTTCAGTTTTTTTAAGGCCTTAAGGAACGGCTCAGGATAAGGTTTGCCATTTTTCACTTCATCTCCGGTGACAATGACATCAAATAATTTCAATAAACCGGAAGGCAATATTTTTTCTGCCTCATGGCGGCTGGTACCGGTAACAAGCCCTAATTTAAATTTATGGGCCTTTAAACTTCTGATGAAAGGCCGTGAGCCCTTGACAAATTTGATCTTTACTATTTTCTTAAAAAGCTGCTCCTTGTTTGATAAAAACGCTTTTGCCTCTTTCAAGCTGATCTTTCTTCTATTCTGGCTGAATATTTCCCTGACTGTAGTAAGGCCGTCCTGCCCCTCTCTCCTATATATCTCCAGGCAATCCACTTTGATACCGGCTGACTTAAAAACGGCAAACCATGCATCAAAATGATACGGCATAGTATTGGTAATCACCCCGTCCATATCAAATATTACTGAATTATATTTTCCTTTAGGCTGTTTAACCATAGGCGCCATTATAGCACAGCTGCGCATAAATTCAATCCAACCTGTCCCACCTCCGGGGTGGGACAGGTTGGAGGGATTAATTTCGCTTGCAAATGGCAGGCCTTTATGTTAATTTAAGTCCTTATGACTGGAGAACTTTGGAAATTCACAGATAAAACCGGCGCTTTTTCCTCCACAAACGCCAACCTCATAAATACGCTGTATTTCCCTCTCTGCAATAATACACCTATTATGTCCGGCATTTCCCCCGACTTGCACGGGGATATAAAGGCCTCCAACAATGCCTATTTGATGGAACCGGTTACACGCATAGGCCTTGTCAACTCAAAAATATCCCGCAATTTCTGGATTTATAGTAACCCAAAAAAAATCTGGTCGGCAACCGGAGTATCCAGAGATATCCAAACAAGCAAAGAAGACACGTTCAAATTGGAAGCAGGCCCGCTTTGGCACAAAATTACGCGCGAGAATAAAAAAATCGGCTTAAAAGCAGAGGTCACTTCTTTTATCCCCTCTTCAGGCGAAACAATTGAAATAATGCTGGTGAATATTACAAACATTTCGGCAAAATCAATTAAATTCACGCCAACCGCCGCAATCCCGATATATGCAAGGTCAGCTGACAACCTGCGCGACCATCGCCATGTAACCAGCTTGCTTAACAGGGCTGAAATTGACAAATCCGGCATAATAGTGACCCCTACTCTTCTTTTTGATGAAACAGGCCACAGGAAAAATGATAATTCCTATTTTGTCTTCGGGATAGACGGATTGGGCAAAAAACCGGAATATATTTACCCGTCCCAGGAATCATTCTGCGGAGAAGCAGGCAACCTGGAAGCGCCGGAGGCGGCCTATAATAATACCCTGCCCGGGAAAAAACCATACCAGGGCAAAGAAATGATAGGGGCCCTGAGGTTTGCCGCAAAATCCCTTGCCCGGCGTAAATCATTTTCCTACATCATCATTATGGGCATTACCCGGGATAAAACAAAGATCAAACCGGTATTCAATAATTTCGACTCGCTAGATAAAATAAACCGCGCGCTCGAGGCCACAAAACAATACTGGTCTTGTGAATGCGCAAGCATTGAACTAAACTCATCTGATAAGAATTTTGACCATTGGCTGCGCTGGGTCAACATCCAACCGGAATTACGCAGGATCTTCGGCTGCTCTTTCCTGCCTGATTTTGATTATGGAAAAGGCGGCCGCGGGTGGCGAGACCTCTGGCAGGACTGCCTGTCTTTAATTTTAACCAGGCCTGAAACCGTAAAACCTCTTCTCATAAACAATTTTAAAGGCGTGCGTATTGACGGCTCAAATGCGACCATTATAGGCAAAAACCCGGGAGAATTTATTGCAGACCGCAATAATATCGCCCGTGTCTGGATGGACCACGGGGTGTGGCCCTTGATCTCAACTTTGTTTTATATCCACCAAAGCGGCGACCTCAATATCCTTTTAGAAAAAATCCCGTACTTTAAGGACCAGCACACCTGCCGCAGCAGGGAACGCGATTTTAACTGGACGCCTGCCTACGGAAAAGAATTAAAAACCAGCAGGCACCAGGCCTACAGCGGGACGATACTGGAACATCTTCTGGTAGAAAACCTCGTGCAATTCTTTAATGTGGGGCCGCACAATCTCATCCGGCTGGAAAATGCCGACTGGAATGACGGCCTGGACATGGCGCCTGAATTCGGTGAAAGCGTAGCTTTTTCTGCGATGTATGCCCAAAATCTAAAAAATATCGCCGAACTTCTTGCCAAACTTAACCTTAAAGAGGTCACTGTCCTAAAAGAACTCCTGCCCCTTCTTGACACTTTGCAGGCAGCGCCGGTTGATTATTCTAATCCGGAGATGAAACTGCGTACCCTTGATTCATATTTTAAGGCGGTCAAATATGAAATAAGCGGAGAAACAATTTCTTTACCCGCAGGATCATTGATCGCTGACCTCGAGAAAAAAGCAGAGTGGCTCAGCGGGCACATCAGGAAAAACGAGTGGCTGGAATGCGGATTTTTTAACGGCTACTACAATAATTCGCAGGAGAGGGTTGAAGGAAAAATCCGGGGCTCAATCCGCATGACGCTTACAGGACAGGTTTTTGCGATAATGAGCGGGGTTGCTCTGCCCGGACAGATAACTACGCTCTTTAAGAATATTAAAAAATACCTGCAGGATAAAAAGACAGGCGGATTCAGGTTAAATACTGATTTTAATAGCGAACAGCTTGATTTAGGCAGGGCATTTTCTTTTATTTATGGGGATAAAGAAAACGGGGCTTTCTTTAATCATATGACCGTTATGCTGGCTTATGCTTTATATAAACAAGGCCGTGCATCAGAAGGGTTTGAGGCCTTGAATTCTATTTATAAAATGTGCGTTAATAGTAAAGTAAGCAAGATCTATCCCTGCCTGCCTGAATATTTTGATTCTGAAGGGGCAGGCAAGTATTGCTACCTTACCGGTTCAGCCAGCTGGTTTATGTTTACCCTCCTTACCCAGGCCTTCGGTATCCGCGGCGAATTCGGAGACCTATCCATTGAGCCGAAGCTGGCTGCTGCGCAATTCAAAAATAAAACTTCAATCTCTATCAAAACTGTTTTTGCCGCAAGGCCGATAGAAGTTGTATTTATTAATCCCAAAAGGGCCGATTTCGGAAAATACCGCATCCAGGAACTGACGGTCAATGGCAAGCCGATAGTTCAAAAACTGGATTCAAGAAAATTCCTCATAAAACGGAATATATTCCTCTCGCTCTGTAATAATCCCCTTAATAAAATTGAGGTTTTTTTGAAGTAAATTTCTGAAATTTATGTTGTGAAATACGGCTTTTATGATAATATAGGGCTAAAGCAATGAAACAGAGATTTATTTCTAGGTTAATTATTCTTTTCTGCATAATCATTCTAGTCTCCTGCTATATCAGTTACCTGCCTAAAATACGTTCCATATTTATACCTTACCTCAAAAGCACTGATTTATTCTTGAACTTCCGGTATCAGCATTCCGAGGTCCCGAAAACCGTCAAGGACATTGTTTTGGTTGATATTGACGAAGACACGCTGAATAATGTCGGGCAGCGCTGGCCCATCAAGAGGGACTTGTATGCCCGCTTTCTGAACAATTTACTTGGCCCGGAATATAGGCCGTCAGCTATCGCGATAGACATAGCATTTATCGGAAAAAGCGAACAACCGGAGCAGGACGATACTCTCGCTTCTGCTTTAAAGGCCTCGAACAATGTGATCCTCGGCACCTATTTTGACCGGACCGGAAAATTAATCATGCCGGAAGGGATTTTTGTTGACTCCTCCCGGGGTTTCGGCTGCCTGAATTACCCCCGGGATCTTGATTATGTGATCCGCCGTGCCAGGGCCGTTGTATTTGATAAACGCAAGATTGACTACTGCCTCATCCTAAGGACGATCTCTTTGTTTAAAAACCTGGATATTGACAATTATTTTTACGACGAGGACCTGCACGCGATAAAAATACCCTCAATAAATAAAAATGACAGCGCCCTGACAATACCGCTTGAGCCGTATGAAAAAACAACAAGAGTTAATTATTTCGCGCGGTTTAAGGACTTTAAGGTAATCCCCTTTTGGAAGGTCCTTAAGAACCTGGAGCCGCCTGAGACATTCAAAAATAAAATAGTGCTTTTAGGGACCGCAACCGAATTGCTGCATGATATATACCCCACCCCCCTTGGGTTAATGCCGGGGCTTGCCATAAACGCTAATTTTCTTATCTCTGTTCTGACTAATAGGTACCTTCAGGGCGTGCCGGCACTTATTACCTGGATGATCCTTGTTATTGCTGCCATTCTTGCCGCATCTATCACAGCCCGTTTTTCAAAACTAAAATCCCTGCTTTTATGCCTGGGGATGATCCTGTCAGCAATGATTACAACAGCCGTTCTGATTTATCACGATATTATTTTTGATTTCTTCGGTTTTGCCCTTACCGTAACAATGGTTTTCCTGGTATCTATAATCTATAAATACTTTGCCATTATCTTTGAGCGCATGCGCCTTAACAAAATGGCCCTGACTGACCCGTTAACCGGCGCTTATATTACGCCATATTTTGAAGTAAGATTAAATAGCGAAATAAGGAATGCCAAAGACGCTAAAACTGCCTTGTCGCTTGCAATCTTTGAGATTGACGGGTTGGCGGAGCTTGTGAGGTCTGAAGGCGAGCTTTACGGGAATGAAATCATGAAGAATGTTTCCGGCACCTTAAAAAACAACAGCCGGCCAAGCGATACTATCTGCCTGCTGGAAAACAATAAATTCGGCGTGATCCTTCCGCGCACCGGCCTTGACGGCGCAAAGAAATATGCTGATAAGATAAAGAAAATAATCGAGAATTTATCGGTTCCGTGGCAGGGAAAAATTATAAAAATGGCGGTCAGTGCAGACGTTTCTCTATTGTCTTAACCCCTCGGCTCAACTCTTACCAGGTATTCATCACCCATCTGTTTTAGAACAGAATACTTAAGCTTACCTCCGGTTATCCTCTGAATGTCCTCTACGGATGATTTTTTAAGTATGCAGTAAGTCGTACCCTGTTTGCTAAGAAAATCCCAGGCCAGGTCGTCTTTATTTAAAAACAATACCGGGTGCGGGCTAAA
Source organism: Candidatus Omnitrophota bacterium (assembly GCA_016867005.1). Taxonomy (GTDB): domain Bacteria; phylum Omnitrophota; class Gorgyraeia; order Gygaellales; family Profunditerraquicolaceae; genus VGKM01. The sequence continues at coordinate 6,912 of VGKM01000056.1, forward strand.
ATAGGGCTTACCCGGGATATCGATAACTGCTACGTCTTTGCCGGTATAAAACCGTACTCCCCTGGCATAAAACTTGGATGCCAGAATAGTGTTATTGACATTATAGTTACCGGACAAGTAATCACAGATGTATTTAGAAGAAATATACGGCTCAATATCATTTCTTACCAGCGCCAGAATTGAAAGGAATAAAAAAA
>VGKM01000057.1 GCA_016867005.1 Candidatus Omnitrophota bacterium
GATGAGCTCGAGAATAAATTAAATGCAGCCGGGCATAAGGTTAGCGGTATCACGGGGATTTATGTTGCCGGCAGGAACAGGTCAGGGCGTGCCACTACGATAAAATTTGTTTCTAAAGATAAAGAATTCCAGCTGCCTGCCAAGGAATTCCGCAGTATAATCGGGCCAAATTCTTTAAAGAGCACAAATTTTAATGTATCCGTAGTAAAGGGCAGCGCCGTTTTCGTTGGAGTTGGCTGGGGCCATGGCGCAGGCCTATGCCAGTGGGGCGCATATTTTATGGCCAAAGACAATAAAAAATTTGATGAGATACTAAAATATTATTATCCGGGCGCAGATGTTAAAACTTACTGATTTTGATTTTGATTTGCCAAAAGAATTAATTGCGCAATACCCGCTTAAGGAGCGCGATGCCGCGAAATTAATTGTAGTGCATAAGAAAAGCGGGCAGATTGAGCACCGCTCTTTTAAGGATATTATTGATTATCTGTCCAAGGATGATTTATTGGTTTTAAACGACACCAAGGTCATGCCGGCGCGGCTCATCGGCAGGCGAAAGACCGGCGGTAAAGCTGAAGTACTGATTATAAAGAAAAAAGATGAGTTTACCTATGATTGTTTAATTAAGCCATCCAGGATAAAATTAGGCGAAGAGGTTATTTTTAACGGCGCAAAAATTATAGGCAAGGTTACCTCAAAAGGCGAAATAAGGTTCAGCCTGCCTGAAGATGAGGTATATGCGCACGGAGTAATGCCTCTGCCGCCGTATATTAAAAGAGAGCCTGAAGCGCAAGACGCTGTTTATTATCAGACAGAATATGCAAAAGTTAACGGCGCGATTGCTTCTCCTACGGCAGGGCTGCATTTTACAAGAGGGTTGCTTAAGGAGATCGCAGATAAAGGGACGGATATTGCTTATGTTACTTTGCATGTGGGGCCCGGGACTTTTAAACCGGTAAAATCCGAAAACATACTCGAGCATAAGATGGATGCCGAGCAGTTTTTTGTCCCGGATAAAACAATCGGCCTGATAAATAAGGCAAAAGAAGAAAATTCGCGTATAGTTGCTGTAGGCACTACCAGTTTGCGGGTGCTTGAGACCTATGCATCGGGGAAAAAAGAAGGGAGTACGGATTTATTTATATATCCCGGATATAAATTTAGATCAGCAGAGTGCCTTCTTACGAATTTTCATCTGCCCAAGACGACGCTTTTTATGCTTGTTTGCGCATTTTGCGCCGCAGGCGCATCAGCCTCCGGCGGAGCCGGTTTAAAACTTGCCAGAAGGGCATATCAGGAGGCTATAGGTAAGAAATACAGATTCTACAGCTATGGCGATGCCATGCTGATTGTGTAAGAAAAATTGAAACTTTTGCTCCTTTCGCGCGTTTAAGTAAGTGGAGAAAGGAAAAAGGGCTCAAGATGCAGGATTTAAAAGACGAAGAGGTAATGCTTGAATACCAAAAAGGCGAGGTAAGCGCAATGGATGAGCTTTTAAGGCGTTACAAAAATCCGATTTACCACTTTATTTTCCGCCTTACGGGGAATTCTACCGAAGCAGAGGATATTGCTCAGGAGGTTTTCCTGAGAATCCATGAACATAAGGATAACTATAGGCCGACAGGGAAATTCTCTACATGGATATTCAGCATTGCACATAATTTAAGCATAAGCAGATTCCGTAAATTAAAATGGCTTATGTTTTGGCCGAGGCAAAACGATGACCCTGAGGCCTTGGTTGATTTTGAAAGCCCGGATCCTTCTCCGCAGGAAGAAGTTGCAGCAAATGAAATGAATGAAGTCGTAAAAAACAGCATTCAAGGCCTTCCCTTTCTCCAAAGAGAGGCATTGATTTTGTGCGAGTATGAAAAAATGAATTATGAGGACATAGCAAGGATACTTAAAAAATCCCCGGGTACAGTCAAAATGTTGATCTATAGGGCCAGGCAAAATTTAAAAATTAGACTCCTCCCAATCGTTAAAGAGTTCAAAGGAGGGTTACGATGAATAAATGCCATATAAATAATAAATTAAGCAGGTATTTGGATAACGAGCTTCCGGAAAAAGAAAAAATAAAAGTGGCTGAGCATCTTAAAACTTGCCTAGTTTGTTCGGATGAATTAGAACGGTTAAAAGCAGTTAGCGAGAAGCTGAGAATATGGCATGCGCCTGACCTTAAAGATGATTTTGACGCACACGTTAGAAACACAATTGTGGCCCGGGAACTTGAAAGGGGCGCAGTTAAGATGAAAAAGAAAACTTGGGCTGTTTTAATTCCATCGGGGGCTTTGGCAGGAATTTTAGTGTTTGTATTGGTTGTAGGTTCGATGCAAAGTTATATAAAAAGAGGTTTAGAAGGACGCCTTAGATTGAGCGGCGATGAAATAGGAGAAGAATATTCTCCGAGTTATGACTATGGCAAGGCTTCTCCCAAGCAAGCAAGAAAAATGGATATTTCTGCCAGGCAAAAAGCTAATGATGGTAAAACAGCAGCCAATTATTTCAACGACAAATTTGGTGTAATTGAAGGCAAGGATTACGCTGTTCTGGAAGGCGGAGAAATAAGCAATGGTGTCAAACTTGCTTTTAAAGACGCGCAATATGAGCCATATTATCTTAATTCTGGGAATTTAAGAGAAGATGCTGGAGAAAAAACAATGTGGGCTGTATACTCCAAAGCTGAGACTCCTGTTACTCCCAAAGCAGAAGGACCGGTAATTGTCATACAGCCGTCACTTCCGGCAACAGGAGTTGGAAATTGGATAATCCGCACAGCTACGGTAAGGCTGGAAGTTGAAAATGGACGCGAAGCCTATGGAAAAATCTCACAGCTCTGCCAGGATTTCGGCGGGTATCTGGCAAATTCCAACTTCTATGAAGATAGAGATGGCTTGCAGTCAGGTTCAGTAACTTTGCGCATTCCTAAAGATAAGTTTACTGTTTGCCTTGATAAACTCGGTACTTTAGGCAAAGTAGAAGATATTCAAACCAATAGCCAGGATGTCAGCCAGCAATATACTGCATTAAAATCACAACTGGATGCAGCAATGGTAGTCTACAATAAGATGCTTGAAGCTTTGCAAAAAAGGCAGGTTACAATTCCTGAGGCAGTAAGATTAGAGTCAGAATTGACGCCTGTTCTAAGAAGGGTCGAGGAATTAAAGAATCATATAGAACAATTGAATAATTCAGTGTCATTCACGACGATTAACGTTAATTTCCATGAAACAGGAGTTTCCACAAAAACATTGAAACAAAGCGTGCGCTATATCAAGGAAAGTTTGATTAATGCGGGCGTTAAAGCAGTGAAATTCATCGCAATATCCATACCTTTTGCTATCGCCGGTATTGTTTTTCTTGGACTTGCGATTATCATTATTCTGGTTGTTAGGTATTGGATAGTAAAATTATTTAAACAAAACTAGTGATTGGTTGATTTTTCAAAAGCTGATACAGAGGGTTGCTACAAGCAACCCTCTGTGTTGTTAAACTGTCCGCTTATGCAATTTAATCTAATCCATAAAGAAAAACATACCAAAGCCAGGCTAGGTAAAATTATCACCGCGCACGGTGAAATTGAAACCCCCTGTTTTATGCCGATTGGCACTCATGCTACGGTAAAAGGCATCATGCCTTCTCAATTACAGGAGGCCGGGGCAAGCATTATTTTATCTAACGCATACCACGTTTTCTTAAGGCCCGGCCTTGAAATTATCAGCAAAGCCGGCGGCCTGCATAAATTTATGTCCTGGGATAAGCCGATACTTACTGACAGCGGAGGATACCAGGTTTTTAGTTTGCCGCTCTTCAGGAAAGTAACTGACGAAGGCGTTGAATTCCAGTCGCATATCGACGGCATGAAACATTTTTTTACCCCCGAGGAAGTGGTAAGGATACAATCTGTTTTAGGTTCTGATATAATTATGCCTCTTGATGAATGCGCGCATTATCCTTGCCCGAGAGACCACGCGAAAATCGCGATGGAACGCACGATTATCTGGGCAGAGCGTTCAAAGAAATGCTTAAAGCAGGAACACCAGGCATTATTTGCGATTATCCAGGGTGCGACTTATGAAGATTTGCGCAAAGAATCGGCAAAGCGCTTAGTGGAAATGGGTTTTGATGGTTTTGCCATCGGCGGAGTTTCTGTAGGCGAACCCAGTAATTTGATATATAATACCATAGATTTTGTCGCTGACCTGATGCCGCAAGATAAGCCGCGTTATGTTATGGGCATTGGTTATCCGCCGGATTTAATTGAGGCGGCAGAACGCGGCATAGATATGTTTGATTGCGTTATCCCTACGCGCTACGGCAGGAACGGTACTGCTTTTACCAGCGAAGGAAAAATTGTCATCAGAAATTCTCCTTATGCGGATGATTTTAGGCCTTTGGACCGGGAATGTTCCTGTTATTGCTGCAAGACATTCAGCCGCGCGTACTTAAGGCATCTGTTTAATGCCAAAGAAATGCTGGGTCTAATGCTTTTATCAAGCCACAACATTTATTTTTTCGTCAATTTGATGAAGAAAGTGCGCCTTGCAATAGCAGAGGATAGATTGAAGGAATTTAAAAAAGAATTTTTAAGCAAGTACAACAATGCAGATTGATATTATCACTATATTCCCGGGGATGTTCGAGCCTGTTTTAAACGAATCCATAATTAAACGTGCGCAGGCAAAAGCAAAAGTAAAAATCAATATCATTGATTTGAGGGCCTACACTTTAGATAAACATAATAAAGTTGATGACCGGCCATATGGGGGCGGTTCAGGCATGATTTTGTGTCCTGAGCCGATATTCAGGGCTGTTAAACAATTAAAGCATAAATCAAGAAGCAAAAAGTGTAAAACAATCCTGCTGTGCCCGCAAGGCAAAGGCTTTGACCAGTCTTTGGCGAAAAATTTGTCAAAAGAAAAACACCTGATTTTAATTTGCGGGCATTATGAGGGAGTGGATGAGCGGGTAAGGCAAAATTTAGCGGATTGTTCAATTTCCATCGGTGATTATGTGCTGACCGGAGGCGAATTACCTGCCATGGTCTTAGTGGATGCCGTTGTACGGCTCATCCCAGGGGTTTTGGGCGACAAAAATTCCTTGAATTTTGAGTCATTTGAAGGTAATCTATTAGAATATCCCCAGTATACAAGGCCGGCTGTATTTGGCAGCCAAAAAGTGCCCGCCGTACTCTTATCCGGTGACCATAAAAAAATTGAAATCTGGAGAAAAAAAGAGGCCTTAAAGAGAACAAAGGGAAAAAGGCCGGATTTATTAAAAAGCTAGTTGAAAGGGAAGGTAAGGAAAAATGGACAAAATTAAACTTATTGAGGCAGAGATTGCAAAAAAAGATGTTCCGAATTTCGGCGTAGGAGATACCATAAGGGTTTTAACAAAGATCCCGGAAGGCCCTGACAAAGTGCGCCTGCATCCTTTTGAGGGTATAGTCATTGCAAAAGAAGGAAGCGGGGCAAAGACCCGTTTTACCGTAAGAAAAGTTTCCTACGGCGAAGGGATAGAGCGCGTGTTCCCGCTTTATTCTCCTAATATCGAGCGTATTGAGCTTCTTCGCCAGGGTAAAGTCAAGAGAGCAAAACTTTACTATTTAAGGAATAAGGTAGGCAAACAGGCAACAAAGATAGAAGGCAAAGAAGAAAAAGCCTAAAAAAGGTGCTCTATTACGAGCGGTATTTCAAGAAAAAAGGTTTTGATTTTGTTATCGGGGTTGATGAAGCAGGGCGCGGCCCTTTAGCCGGCCCGGTTGTCGCAGGCGCCGCGTTTTTAAAAAAAGACCGTTTCAGGAACCGTATAGATGATTCCAAGAAACTGACTTCTCTTCAAAGGGAAAAAGCATATTTGGAGATTATTGATAATTCGGTTTTCGGCATCGGGATTATTAACGAAACTATTATCGATACGGTCAACATACTTGAGGCCACCCGCCTTGCCATGGAAGAGGCAATCCAATCTCTCGTCAGCAAATTAAACCCATCAAAAAATAAAAGAATCCATATCCTTGTGGATGGTAATGTGAAGATCCGGGCAGCTTTTCCTTATACTAATATTACTAGAGGCGATTCTCTTTCAAAATCCATCGCCTGCGGTTCAATCCTGGCCAAGGTTACAAGAGACAGGATAATGTCTATATATGACAGGGTTTTCCCGGGTTATGGGTTTATAAAACACAAAGGTTACCCTACAAAAGCGCATAAAGAAGCTATAAGGCGGCTGGGCCCGTCTTTGATCCACCGGAGGAGTTTTTGCAGTGTCTAGGGATAGGATCGACCTGGGTATTTTAGGAGAAACAAAAGCTGCCGATTTCCTTAAATCAAAAGGTTACAAGATCTTGGCCAGGAATTACAGGACTAAATTGGGAGAAATCGATATCGTGGCTTTAGACAGAGGCACGGTTTGTTTTGTAGAGGTAAAGGCCCGTTCAACGGATAAATTCGGCAGCCCCGTTGAGGCAATATCAGGTTTTAAAATGAAACAGATTTCCCGCGCCGCGCTCTTATATTTAAAAGACCGCAAAATTACAGATAGAAGCGCCCGATTTGATGTGGTATCGGTAGTTTTTAATAATAACCGCCCGGAAATCTCTCTTATTCAGAATGCATTTGAACTGGAGCAAAGATTCGCTTTGTAAATAATGATGACAGATTATGAGATCGCCTTAAGGGCAAAAAAAATCCCAATACAAAAAATATCCGCCAAATTAAGGATTGATAAGAAATACCTTGTCCCATACGGAAACTATATTGCCAAGATCGATCTGGGGATCCTTGAGAAGATCAAAACAAGAAACAAAGGTAAACTTATTTTGGTCACTGCGATTACTCCTACCCCTTTAGGCGAAGGCAAGACCGTTACCACAATCGGCCTTTCAATGGCATTAAACAGGATCGGTAAGTTTGCTTCATGCTGTATCAGGCAGCCGTCCATGGGGCCGGTTTTCGGGATCAAAGGTTCAGCAGCAGGAGGAGGGTATTCCCAGGTCCTTCCCCGGGAAGATTTTGATCTGCATTTTACCGGAGATGCGCATGCAGTAGGCCTTGCACATA
>VGKM01000058.1 GCA_016867005.1 Candidatus Omnitrophota bacterium
TATTCGGCAAGGGTCCAAACGGTATCAAGAGAAGATAATCCGCTTTACTACGACCTGATCAATGAGTTTTACAAAAAAACAGGATGCCCGGTAATAATAAATACGTCTTTTAATGTACGGGGTGAGCCGCTGGTTTGTACGCCCGAGGATGCATTCAGGTGTTTTATGCGGACCGAAATGGATTACCTTGTTATGGGCCCGTTTGTGCTGGATAAGAAGGGCCAGAAGCCTTTAGATAAGGATATTGATTGGAAAAAAGAATGGGAGTTAGACTAGATATCTGATGAATTTGGATAATAAAGAAATACAGAAGTTTGTGATAACTGTAACGGCCGGATTTCTCATCTTAGGGCTTATTGTGTTGTTAAAAGGAAATCAGATATATCTTGTTTTCTGGGCCTTGGCGTTGGCCTTGTTCATATTAAGGCTTGTTTTTTATCCAGCCCTTATCCCTGTTTATAAGGCATGGATGGGCCTTGCCCATGTTTTGGCCTGGATCAATACCAGGATTATACTAGTGTTTATCTTTTTTCTGGTTTTTACGCCCATTGGTTTAATAATGAGGTTATTCAGAATTGATATTTTAGAAAGAAGGATTCATAAAGAAGCCCTTTCGTATTGGAAGAGAAAAGACCATGAAGAATTTCATAAGGAGCAATTCGAGCATCAATTTTAAGAGGAGGTTTTTATGGGCAAGTTAGGCCTTTTTGGTGAACTGTGGAAATTTATGAGCAAAAGAAAGAAATGGTGGCTAGCTCCGGTTATCGTCATACTGTTTCTGCTCGGCATCTTGATCTTTTTCGCTCAAGGGTCGGCAGTAGCGCCTTTTATTTATACATTATTCTAGAAAGGGTTTATGCTTATGAAAAAAATTACGTTGATCTTTCTACTCATTGTTGCGGCTGCATCTTTTGCTTCTTACCGCAGCAATAATAATCTTAAGATAATCCTTACTAATCTTACTGCAAAAACAGATATCAAGCCGGGTACCTCGGAGTATAGTATAAATTTTTTGAATATTTTACCAGTCGGCAGTGCAAGATTTTTGCCTGAAACTGAAGAAACGTATTCCGGGAAAAAAATCTTAAAGTTACAAGCAGAAGCAGAATCAATCAGGCTGATCTCGCCGATTTTTAAGGCAAAGGCAGTGATCGAATCACTAATCGACCCTAAGAGCGGCAATCCTTATATTTTTAAGCAGAAGATTGAGATATCGGGAAGGCCAAATTCTATTAAAGAAGTCGAGTATGACCAAAAAAACAACGTGATGAAAATCGCCGGATCCAGCCGTTCAACTCTAGCCAATACTCAGGATGCGCTTTCGGCGATATATAACCTGAGGCGGATGGATTTTGATAATGTAAAGAATTTCGAGATGAATATCAATACTAACCAAAAAAACTACATTTTAACCGGCTCTGTTGCCCCCGGAGAGGTTAAGCTTGGAAATAAAGTTTACCGGCTTGCAATCTTAAGGGCCGAGATTAAACGCCGGGATAAAAACCCTTATCATAAGTCTATTGTGTCCATGGTCCTCTTAAAAGATGCAAAGAATTTGCCGTTATTAATCAAGGTATTCTCAAGCGGTGCTTTGATTAATGTAAAACTTACCGACATTAAATAGCAGGAAAAATGAAAAATAAATTTTCGCTTGTTGTGCCTACATTTAACGAAAAAAATAACATCAAGTCCATTTGTGATAAGCTGCTTGGGATACTGGGGCCTTTTGGTTTGGATTTTGAAATAATTATTGTTGATGATGATAGCCCTGATAAGACCTGGGAGGCCGCAGGAATAATAGCGGATAAGGAGCCGCGGATAAAAGTGGTGCGCCGCAGGGGCGAGAAGGACCTTAGCACGGCGGTTGTCCGCGGATGGCAGGAGTCCTCCGGCAACATTTTAGGTGTAATTGACGCCGATCTGCAGCATCCGCCGGAAGTAATAACATTGCTGCTTGAGAAAATGCTTGATGATAAGGACGCAGAAATAGTAATTGCCAGCCGTTATGCTAAGGGTGGGGGAGTATCAGAATGGAGTTTTTTCAGAAGGTTTGCTTCGTGGTCTGCGACCCTTATCAGTAATTTCTTTCTTCCGGAGATACTTACAAAAGTCAAAGACCCTATGTCCGGATTTTTCATTTTACGCAGATCGGTCATTGAAAACATAAAGTTGTCTCCCAAAGGTTATAAGATCTTACTGGAGGTCTTAGCAAAAGGCAGATACAAACATGTCGATGAGCTTCCTTATATTTTCCAGGAGAGGGAAAGGGATTCCAGTAAATTCGGGCCACGGCAGTTTTCTAATTTTCTCTTTCATATTTTTAAACTAAGCATTCAGACAAAGGAAATATACAGGATCACCAAATATGCTGTTGCAGGCCTATGCGGGGCGTGTGTTACTTTTCTGGGTTATCTGTATTTGATTAAAATAGGTTTTTCTCAATCGCTCTCCTATATATTCAGCCTTGAACTGGCGATCATAAACAACTTTATTATTAACGAGCTGTGGACGTTCAAAGATAAATCAGCTAAATTCCCCGAATTCAAAAGCCGTCTGTTAAGATTTGTAAAGTTTAACCTTATTTGCGTGAATGGGGCGCTTATTAGTTTCTTAATATTTATTATTTTCTCGAGGTTCTTGTCATTAAGCGCGGTTTTGAGCGCTTTTTTGGGGATAGCGGGCGGTTTTATCTGGAATTTTATATTTAGCGCTAATCTTGCATGGATTTCACGCTTGTATCACAGGGAAGAGATAGTGAATTTAGTGGAAAAGGGTTATTATCATAAAGCGCTTAATGCAAACAAGATCCAAAACTACTGGCATAACAAGAAATTCCAATTGATCTCTGCTAAATTAGGAGAGTCGCCATACCTGGATATCGGCTCTGGCCCGGGAGTTTTTTTTCTGCTGAACAGTGATTTGCCGGGAGTTAAAATAAACATTGACTATTCCCATAAGCAACTTAGTTATGGAAAGGGTATTAACCATAAGGCCTATTTTGTCTCTGCTTTGGCCGGTAACTTGCCCATTTCGGATGATTCTATCGGGACCGTATCGCTTATCGAAACGATAGAGCATCTTGGGAATAATGAGGTCATGGATTGCCTCAGGGAGGCGCACCGCGTTTTAAGAAAAGGCGGGAAGATGCTTGTTTCTACGCCTAATTACAGGAGTATCTGGCCGCTGCTTGAGGTTTTAGTCAGCCGGCTAGGCCCCGTCGATTATACAAAGCAGCACATAACTCATTTTAACCTGGAGAAGCTGCGTTTTATCATTGAAGCTGCGGGTTTTAAGGTTAAAGACAAGCAAACGTTTTTTATATTTTCACCGTTTTTTTCTTTTTTAGGGGGGAAAATATCCGATTTCCTTTTTGAGAAGGAAAAAAGGTTCTTGCCCGGCTTCGGGTCGTTATTGCTGATAGAGGCGGAAAAAGTATAAAATGAAATATTTTCTAAAACTTTTTGATCTAATAATTGTTGCCGGTACCATATTTTATCTTAGCCTTTTTATTACCGACTACTCTTTTGTATTTGCGCATGGGATCTCAAATATCACCGGCCCAAGTTTTGGTTTGGCCATATTGCTTTTTTTAAGATATGCACTGGCGAAAGATAGTTTTAAGGATATTTTTTTAGTGCGGCGTCTAATTTTTATTGATGCAGGTTTTAACAGGCGCCTGTTGGCCTGGGGAATACCGCTAACATTTATTACTTTCAGTGCTCTAAGTATAGCCCGCCACCTAAGTTTGTCTTCGGGCTCTTTTGATTTAGGGCTGTTCGACCAGGCGATCTGGAATACGCTTAACGGCGATACCCTATTTTGTTCTATCAGGAACAATATGAACCTGCTGGGGGACCATTTTGAGCCGATATTGTTATTGATCGTCCCGATATATAAAATTTTTCCCAGTGTTTATGTGTTGTTATTCCTACAATCGGCATTATTGGCCTCGGGGCTGCTTCCATTATATTTAATTGCCAAAGATAAAATAAAGCAACCGGCGCTAATTACGGTTTTTCTGCTATCATATATGCTTTCAAGGCCGTTAAGAGGGGTGGCCTACTCTGATTTTCACCTCGAAGCTTTTATCCTCCCGCTATTATTTTGGGCCTATTATTTTCTTGCCAGGCGTAGAAATTTACTGCTTTGGGCGGCAGTTGCCTTGCTTTTGTTGACTAAAGAGGATACTGCTTTCCTGGTGAGTGGTTTAGGGATATTTGCATTTTTTGCCCAGAAAAGGGCAAAGATGGGCGTATCTTTATTTTTCATCGGCTTTTTGGCATGGTTTTTAGAGACAAAATTCATCATTCCATATTTTAACCCCAATGGAGTATTTGAACACCTTAACAAACTTCCTTTCGGGGAAAATTATCAGGAAAATCTAAAGAATATTTTAAAGAATCCATTAATGCCGGTAAAATTTATTTTTATTAAAGAAAAGCTTATGTATTGCGTAAAACTCTTTGGCCCTCTCGGATTTACGTCCATTTTAAGCCCGGCCCATTACATCTTAATAGGGATACCGTTAGTAAAAAATCTATTGGCTGACCCGTATTTCAGCGGATATTATAATATTACTTCCCATTATACTGCTCAGGTATTGCCTTTTATTTACATTTCAGCTATTTACGGTGTTTGCCGGCTGGTTGGGCTCATTAAATATTCAAAATTTCCCAATCTTCTGGCTGTTTTTATCATTTTGTGTTCGTTGTCTTTTTACGGAAAGACAGATGCCTATAAATTTAACCGTTTCTTAAAGACGATCAAAGAAGAGAACACTCTGCGTAAGATCTCGTATTTAACGATTGTGCCGGATAACGCTTCAGTCGCGGCAAGTTTTAACCTTGTCCCGCACTTAAGCCACAGAAAGCATATCTATCAATGGAACCCGCAAAATGAGTCAAGCTTGGAGGTTGAGTACCTGGTGATCGACCTGTCTCTTATAGAGTATCTTTCAAAAGATGATATTGCAAGTATCCCGGGTTATTTTAATAAGATCAGAGAAATCGGATATTCCAAGATATTTGAATCAGAAGATGGGGATTTCTTAATTTTCCGTAAAGAAAAATGATTATATTACTGCTTTTAAATTTCCTGGTTATATTTACGTCCTGCATTATTGCTTCCAGGGTTCTAAAGATTGATGAGATCACCGATTTTCTGATTGCTGTCCTATTATTATATTTTGCTGAGATAGTCATCATAGAGATGTTCCTGGGCATAGCTAACCTTTTGTATATTAACAATGTATTTATTGCAGTTTCTTTTGGGTTTTTAGTGATTTGGCGCATGTGCGGCAGGCCGAACCGATTAGGCGTACCTAAGTTAGATAGGGGGGTAATTGATGGATTATTCAGTGATAAAACAGCTATTTTGTTGGTCTCTATCATCCTAATATTCGGACTGGTAAAAACGGTTATTAACCTGATAAATGCTCCGTTCGGCTGGGATTCGTTGAATTATCATTTTACTTTCGCCGTAGAGTGGTTCAAAAACGGTTCCCTCGTTAATCCGATCACTGTTTCTGATGATCCCAGCCCGCCATATTACCCCATTAACGGAAGCCTGTATTACTTATGGCTTATCCTGCCTTTAAGGAATGTATTTATCGCTGATTTGGGGCAATTGCCGTTTTTTCTTTTGTCTTTTCTGGCGGTATTCGGGATTTCAAGGAAGCTTGGGTTGACCAGAAGATATGCCTTGTATGCGTCAGGCCTTTTTATGATAATCCCGAATTTTTTTAAACAACTTTCTATTGCTTATGTCGATACCATGGTAGCGTCATTATATCTAGCTTCATTTTATTTCCTCTTGCGGCTTCATACTAAGTTTTCAGGGAAATACGCTTTGCTTTTTGGAATGTCTTTAGGGCTGTGTTTGGGGACAAAAACAACTGCCTTGCCGTTCAGCGCATTGTTGATTATTCCGTTTATTGTTATTTGTACGAGGAATATACCTAAGATCTTTAGCATAACCCTTTGTTCCCTCTGGATTTCAATTTATTAGGCCATAATATTTTTCATGGTGTAATGGCGCAAGAAGTTTACCGTGCTCATTTTAAAATTGAGGATTACAGGTTAAGTAAATTATTGTTCCATGAGGGCCTGGGGGCGCAATCGCTCTTATTTATTTTGCCGGGGATATTTCTTGCTTTGCCGATAAGCATAATTAAAAGAAATAAAGCTTCAATTTTTTCGCTTTATCTTTTTATCCTGCCTTTTTTAATGTATCTAGTATACCGTTATGTTGTCCCGCTGGCAAATGTAAGGTATCTATATGCGCTTTTAGGCATCGGAACGGTATATGGTTTCGTATGCCTCCAGTACTTAAAAGCCCCGCCTAGGGCCGTAAAAGCCGGAGTGATCCTGTGCTGCCTGTCTTCAATGGCGGAATTAGCCAAGCGCCAGGAATTGGTTTTTTCTGTGATTATGACTTTAATTTGTTTTGCCCTGTTAATTGTTTTTGGCAAAAAGTTAAAAATCGTTTTTTTAAACCTGAAAAAGCTAAGTTTTATTTTGCCTGTTTTTTTACTGATTGCCGCCTTTTTAGTTATTGGACAGAAGCAATATATAAAAAATGAGTTTTCCAGTTACAAAAAAATGGTAAAATATTCTGGTTTTTGGCCGGATGCGGCTGTTGCCTGGGAATGGCTAAACGACAATACCTCCGGCAATAATATTGCTTACATCGGAAGGCCGGTCCCGTTTCCTTTGTACGGCTCCGGTTTCAAAAATAATGTTTATTATGTGTCTGTGAATAAAGTAGAACCTGCGTACCTCCATAGTTTTCCCAGCGGCCGTTATAGCTGGAGTTATGATTTTTTAAGCTTGCATAACAATTTGGAGGCAGAGGGAAATTACCGGGGGCAGGCGGAATATCAGCTTTGGCTCAGTAATCTTCTGAGCCGCCAGACGGACTTTTTATTTATTTATTCTTTGCATCAGATAGACGGGGTCAGGTTCCCCGTAGAAGATAGCTGGGCAGCTATGCATCCTGGACAGTTTTCTTTGGTGTTTAACAATGAAACAATAC
>VGKM01000059.1 GCA_016867005.1 Candidatus Omnitrophota bacterium
TGATTTGGATGGGGAAGCAGCGGCTGCATGTGATCATATTATTGATAGCGAAATCGGCGATATTACTTTAATCCGTCAATGGCTTGGGGAAATTGAGCAGATAAGGATAGAGCTCAAAAAGGACATTTCTCCTGAAACAGCCGAGAAACTACAAAAGAAGGTCTCTGAGATCTTTCAACGACTTAATCCGCGCTGGAAACAGGAAAAATTCATTGTGGAGCGCGCTTTGGCATCAACCAAGTTATTAATAAATTTACGTCCGGCGAATGCAAACGAGATCCTGGGCATCGCGGTCATCTTCTTAGAAATGCGCGTTGAGGAAGCGCTTAGGATTGTAAAATCAATTGAAGAAGGCAGGCTTCTTGATTTAAGGCAAGGCATATCAGAGCGCAATAATGATATTTTGCGCAGGATTAAAGTAGTGGGCAATAACATAAATACAAATAATCCAAATTACAAGCAGGCGCTGGAAAGCACTTACGGCCTTATTAATTTACGCCCGATTGATACCAGGGCGCGTATTAAAGGCGAGGACCCGACGGATGAGCCGGAATTTGTGGGTTTATGCGGGCTACTCGGCCAGGTCGCGGATAAATTAGATCAGAGGAACCCGAATATTGCTGATGTGGAATTCCTTTTGAACCGCGCCAGAAAACAGATTGAAGATGCAAGCCATTTATCTGAATTCATGATTGCCTTTCGAAAAAGATGGACACAGGAATGCCTGAATGGCATCTCTAAAGATAAAAAACAGGAAGCTTTCTTTGATGTTTACAAGGAATTTGCAAAGGCAAACAATTTTGTCCGCGGCTCCCCGTATTTATGGGCTTATTTCTGGAGAGCAGCATTCCTTCCTTATCGTATCGGAAAAGAAAAGCCACGTAGCATCAATCCAGTTTTTGAAGCAGTTACCTGTCTTCATAGAATCCATCAATTGGACTTACTAAAATTTGCACATACCCGCCATATAGTCCTAAAAGAAGATGTAATCCGAGACAAAAGATTAATCCGTAAAGCGCAGCCAAAGACATACCAGTTAATTAAGGAGCTAATAGAAGAATTAGGAGGCGAAGAAAATGCCTCTCTGGAACGGTTATCTCCAGGGCAGAGGGTACGCCTTCTTAAGGCGCTTAGGGAAGACTTCTCGCCGGATATTTTTCAAGCTCAAGAAATTTCCGGAATCGGCATTGCCGAGGCCTTAAGTGAAGAGAATGCCGCAAGGGCATTTTTGCAGGTAAGGGAGGAGCAGGATAAAGCAATACTTGCAGCCGCCAGATTTATTGAAGAATGCGGCGGGGTACCCGCGGCAAAGAACAGCCCAATAAAAATGGTTATCTTTGACTGGGGCAATGTGATTAACCGTTATGATATGCATCTTCTTTCAATGAAGCTTGCCAAGCATTTCGGGGTTTCCGAAGAAGAGGCATTTACTTTTTGTGAAGCGCGCAATACAGACGAAAACAATCCCTTATATAAATATGAGCATGATTTTAGCATTTTCGAAGATGATTTAGTTAAAGGAATCAACCAGTGGTTTATGGAAAGGGCCCCTAAGCCCGCCAATAATATCCGGCCTCTTGAGACCCAGGAATTTTCTGAGATGTTTGCTTCTATATATAAGGTTGAAAGCGAGATTCCGGAAACAATTGCCCTGATCATGGAACTTAAGGCAAAGGGCTATGATTATCGTATCCTGACTAATAACTGTAATATCTGTTTCAGCTGGCTTATGAAAAATTCACTGGCCGCGAAATTATTTGATGAAAAACATATTCTTTCTTCTCATTTGACTAAAATTGCAAAACCATCTCCGGCAAGTTACCGCCTGGCTGCCGGAGCACATTTTGAAATGCAGCAATGCCTTTTTATCGATGATGCCCGGGAAAACGTTGATGGCGCCTTAAAAATAGGAATGAATGCTGTCTGTTTTGACACTAAGAAGCCAGGCAAGAGTATTGAAGAAATAGTAAAAATTCTTAGAAAAAGCTCCAATATAATGCCGGCTTTACTGGTAGCCGATAGCTTCTTGGGAAGGATGTACCAGTGGAATCTCGGGAAAATCTGGCGTCTGTTTATCGGCGGTATAGTTGCGCCTATCTTTGAGACATGGCAGTTTTTTATCAAGCCGATATTGAAATGTTATATAAACAATCCGCTTATAAATATCAGAGAATCGGTCCTTTCTTCAATAACAAAAAATAACGGTCATCCTCTTTATAATACAGAAGACAATCTTCAGCAGCGCCTGGTGTTTTTAAGAAGAAAATTCGTTGAAGCGCATACCAAGGTTTTTCTCGGGGATAAGAGATGCGCTATTTCTGAGCAAGATGTTACAGAAAAAGAATGGCAGGGGATCATTGATAAGATTCAGAATAGCGCTAACGAAGTAACTGCGCCGCTTGAAGGCCTGATTCCAGAGCTGGTGTTTACCGGCGGGGTATGCAAACATTTTATTGGGGCAGGCCTGGTAATTTGCTTATTAGTCCCATTATTGGGGGTTCTTCTAGTATTTTGGACTGCCGCCATCATCTTTGTCCGTTTTGCTATCGTCGGTTCGATCACCGGTTCCTGGCCGCATATCAAATACAATTTTTCAGCAATTTTATCCGGAGAAGAAAGCCCTCTTTTAATGGCGCAGAATATTGATGATGAAGAAGCGCCTTATGAAACAGTTATCAAGAAGGCAGTAATGTTCATTAAAGCAAAAAAATGCCTGCAAGCCATAGAGCAGTGTAATTTGGCGATACAAAATAATCCCAAGCTGCTGGCTGCTTACAGATTACTGCTTCAGGCGCATGCTGTTGATCCTCAGCCGTGCCTTAAGTGGTATTTTGATAATACTTTAAAGCGCGCAAAAGGGTATTTGTCCATAAGCGAAATACAGATATTGTCTAAGGATATTAATTTACTTCAACCCCTGGCATTAAAAGGCCTTCAGAGTAAAAATAAGCCGGTAACGCCAAAAGATTGTAAGTTGAATGATAAAGATTTAAATGCCAAGACAATAAAAATGGATGTTAAAAGCAGTACCGCAGGCCCGTCTTTTGGAGCCATAGTTACAATATTGATGATTGTTTCGGGCATGTTCTTGAGCGCATATTTCTGGCAAGGCCTATACACAGGGGCCTTTATTGCTGTAATCCCATTTGTTCCTGTGTATTTGGGCTCAGATGATGACAATTTTATCTGCTGGTTAAAGGATATGCCCTGGGTCAATAACCGCCCTCATGCCGAAGCTATTGCGAAAAAATTGAGCGCCAAGAGTTCTTTGGAAGTAGCGCAAATGGATTTAGCCGAACTTATCTCAAGATTAAAGCCGACTGAGCGTATTTTCTATACAATGATCTGGAATTGCGCAGTATTTAGCAATCATCCTGATTATCGCAGTGTTTGGGAAAAACCATACCGCTACATTTCGGTATGCCAAGAATTAATGAATTTGGCAGCAGGGCAAAACATGTGCTGGATGGATTTTTCGCCATATTTAAGGGGAGCTGCCGAAGATTTATTCAAAAAAGGCGGATTTGACCTGGAGTTGCGCCGTCACTTACACCAGCAATTGCAGCAAATCGAGCAAAAGCATTGCACCCGCAGCTGCCCCTATAAAATAGAAGGCAGGTATTGCCCGATTTCAGAAAGCAAAAAAGAATTATTTAAAGCGCTGAATAATTTTAAGGCTCGGCTATACAAACAAAGCAGAGGCTCTGCCATGAATGCCCTGATTTTCTTAATTGCTACCGCAACAGCCTTCTTTTTACCTTTAGTGATCACGGGAAGCATTACAATTGCTCTCCTGGCTTCATTCAGTATTTTTATCGGCGGATTGGCTCTTTTTTCCGATCTGCCCGAAATTATTAAAAAGAAAAGGATTATCCGTCAAAAGGAAGAAGCCAAAGAACAGAAAACGCAAGAAAGACGGCTAAAGCGCCAGGAAAGAGCAATAGAGCATGCTGCAGAGGCAGAGGAAAAAGAAGCATCCCGGCGCAGGCAATGGGAAGAAGAAAAGAGAAAAACTCAGAGCAGAGTTATGCGGTTAAAAGAAGAGTTGACGGACTGGGAAAAGAGCCTGTCTTTGGATAAATTTATCAGCACGCAGCAATTTTTAGATGAACTTAACTACTTAGTGCCTTCGGAACTAGCAACAATAAAAGAAATAAGGGATATTTTAAACAGTATTAAGAAAAAATACCCTCCTTTAATACAGGCCCGCCTTAATGAAGAAACCAGGATTAGGAATGCTGCCATTAACACCGAAGCAGCAAAGAAACACCTCCGGTTTGTCGTAGAGTTTTGCCGGGGTGAGGTTAGGCAGTTAAAGCCGGAACAATTCCATAATGTTACCAAGTTTGTAAGCAAAGTGGATGCCTGTCTTTCCGACGAATTGTTCAAATATGCTAACAATCCTGTTGTGGTTGATTTTCTCAGCTGGGTGAATGAATTTAAGAATAGAGGCAAAAAAATAATTGTGGATAGGTTGGCTTTAGAGAAATTTAAAGCTGAACTGGGTAAATTAAATCTACGCACACGTCATTTGGCTATTTTGCGGAGAAAGATAGAAAAACTTTTTGAGCCGGTTAAAGATTTACCCGAAGCACAGGTAATCGTCACCGGCATTCTAAATAATATAGATGCTGTTATGGCAAACCGGAGGGAACTCAATTGTTTGCAATATAAGCTTAAAGCGTCATTAGAAAGTAACCTTAATGCAGGCAAGAAACAATTGGATAGTTTAGAAACTCGCCTTTTGGCTGAAAAAAGTAAAACAGAAGAACGAATACAAAAATTAATTGAAGGCAGCATGCAAGCGATGGATGCGATAGAGGGCAAACTGGGGCTCTATACCGATTCTGAAAAATACAAGAGCGCTTTATGGCAAGCTGTGCCTGCTGAAGCGCGTTTTATCCCTGTATTAACGCAATCACTGGAAAGGCGCATAGAAAGAGGCACTACAGATATTAACACGCGTATGCAAAATCTTGCCTATTCCAAAAAACCAGTTAAAAGTGCACCCCTGGTAAAAACTATACCGCAAGCACCAGGAGTAGAAGGCAATAAGAAACTAAAAGAAGGAGAGCAGGCAATTAAAGGCATACTTGAGGCACTTGATTCAATTTCTGCAGATTTAAAGAATGAAGTAGGTTCGGAAGAATTAGAGATTTTACGGCAATTACTTGATGAGCAAGCAGGAAATTTTCAGGCGATAAATATTGCCCCTCCGGGATTGTTGGCCATTGCCGGCAAGGCGATCCAGGTTTTACAGGAAAATATTAAAGGCAAAATAAAAGCGGCAAAAAAAGCAGAGGGTATTAAAGAAGCTCCGGCATCAAAGAAGCCGGAAGTATCAAGCCCTATTGACACAATAATGGCGGAATTACCTCAAGGTAAAGGGTTCCAGCATCTTAACTTGCTTTTCAGGCAGTTGTTGGAGGCAAGATTAAGAGGAGATGGGGCGGCAGAAAGCCGTATTATACCCAATATTGCCGGTATTGTATCCAAAATGCATGATGTTCCGGAAGATACGATGAAAAAGTACAGCCTCGCCTTGAATTACAGGCCGAACGGTTTTGCGCTTATCCCTGCCGAGGAACTTGCGCATTGTATGCATCTATTGCAGGAGAACTGGCATTATGCAGGGATTTATTTAAAACTTATTCTTTTACAGCTTAATGATTTACGGGACGCTTCTGTGGAGAAGCTATTGTTTAAGGGTTTTGTGGCATTTGGATATGGCAGGGCAGGGAAGAGAATGCTGAGAGAATTGCATCAGCATTTCTTGGATATCCCTAAGGAGCGGCTTCTGGATATAAGAGAAGCAAAAAAGAAGAAAAACACAAATATGATTGTGGATAGGATAGCTTTTTGTTTGCGCGAGCTTGAAGCGGCAAAATCAAACGCCGCAGAAAAGAAACTCAATAGTTTTCAATGTGAAATCCTTAACGCCTTAGGTTTCCTGTATCAGGCGCTATATAAGCTGGATAAAAATATTGACAGCGACCAGATGCTTGTGCTCTTGGAAAAGGTAATTAAAGCTGATTGCTGGGCAATACCGATTTCGGCAATGATTGCCTGTCGCCTGCGGTCGCAGAATATGATTTCAAGGATAAGGTTTGAAAAATTCCTGGAGCTGTACAAGGAAATGGCAAAAATCCGGGCATTTGTGCCTCATATTGCCAATATAGTCGTAATGAACGAGATGGTAAAAATAGGAGAGTACGATTTGGTGCTGGATTTATTCAATCGGCACAATAATAGCAGGAATTATATTACGGCGAAAAAGGCATTGAAGCTTGCAGAAATTATTGTCAAGAATGCAGAGAATAGTTTCGTTAAACAGGAGGCATTGGAGTTAGTAGAGTATTTTCAGGCAAGAAGCGGAAGGATTAAGAAGGCGCGGGATAAGAAAACCAGGAATAACGGTAAGGCCGATAAGAAATACTTTAATAGCATATTTAGCGGCTGGTACAAAGATAAAATATTTGTTTTTAATACGGAGCAAAAAAAGGTCAATGCTTTGCGAATTGCAGCAGCCGGGGAAATTCCTTCCGTAGAAAAAGATATGATTTTAGCGAGCTTGTCGGATTGGCTTTCTAAGGAAGACAGGACTGAATTCGGGCGCGACGGCCATGTTTCTACTTTGTATGATTCGCCTGATGCACCCGGGTATTATTATGTGCTTTCCGATTCATTAAAAGTAGAGGCAATTTTCTGGATAACTCCCCTGAATGGCCAAGCTCATTTTGTCCTTTATAAGAAATCCCCGGATAATGACAGCCAGGATTTGAAGAAAAGGAAATACTTAGGGCTGGGCCATCAGATTACCTGCTTTGCTTTACACAAATTACTTGGAAAAGATGGGAAGGCATATTTTCATAAGGCCTGGCTGGGAGGAGAAAGCAGGATATTTAAAGAGGCAGGCATTGACTCGAAGAAGAATATTTTTAACAAGGATGACTTTATTAAATTACAGGCAATACAGAAGAAAATAATC
This sequence comes from Candidatus Omnitrophota bacterium, assembly GCA_016867005.1. Lineage (GTDB taxonomy): Bacteria > Omnitrophota > Gorgyraeia > Gygaellales > Profunditerraquicolaceae > VGKM01. The sequence continues at coordinate 6,989 of VGKM01000059.1, forward strand.
CTGGGATTGATGCTCAAA
>VGKM01000060.1 GCA_016867005.1 Candidatus Omnitrophota bacterium
TATCCGAAGCCGTGAGCCCCTCTGTGCTCAAAACCGATCAATCCGCTGCACCGGCCTTCGGTAATTTTTACTAAGCCGCCTTTATCTGCCAGCGCAACAGCACAGGCATAATATGCCCTGCGCTTTGCTAGCGGCAGGCCTTCCAGTAATTTTAAAACTTTCAGGTTATTTTGCCGGTCGCTTTTATTTTTTCCGGCAAACCTTGAAGAATAAATCCCGGGCCTGCCTCCTAATGCATGGATGCATAACCCAGAATCTTCTCCCAGAGCAAATTTTCCCAAGGAATGCGCAATTTTTACTGCTTTTTTAGCCGCGTTTTCCTTAAAAGATCTTCCGTTTTCAATGATCCTGGGGCAATCTTTGTAATCCGCCAGGGACGTGATTTTTACTTTCAGGCCTTTTAAGATTTCACGGATTTCCTTAAGCTTCTTTTTATTTTTTGTAGCAACAACCAGTTCTAACATCCGGACTAAAGAATATCTTTTAGAAGATTGCTTTGTATCTCAACCAAATCCCTGATGCCTTTTTCGGCAAAACCAAGGAGCTTATCCATTTGTTCGCGGTTAAATGTCCTGCGTTCGGCAGTGCCCTGCACCTCGATAAACTGCCCCTTGCCTGTCATTACCACGTTCATATCAACTTCGGCGGTAGAATCTTCTTCATAAGTCAAATCCAGCATCGGCTCGCCTGAAACAACGCCTACGCTCACCGCAGCGACAAAATCCTTAATCGGGATTTCCCTGATCAGCCCGTTTTTCTTGAGTTTATTCAAGGCCTCGGCCAAAGCAATAAAACTTCCGGTGATAGAAGCAGTGCGTGTGCCGCCGTCGCCCTGCAATACATCGCAATCAAGCCAAATGGTGCGTTCGCCGAGTTTTTCCATTTCAGTTACCGCGCGTAAAGACCTGCCTACAAGGCGCTGGATCTCATGAGTGCGGCCGGAATCTTTCCCGCGGGGGATGCGGCTTTTGCATGAGCGCGGAAGCATGCCGTATTCTGCCGTTACCCAGCCGTTGCCTGAATTTTTTAAAAAAGGAGGCACTGATTCCTCGACAGAAGCGGAACAAATGACCTTGGTATTGCCCATTTCAATTAAACATGAGCCCTCGGCGTATTTTAAAAAATTCCTTTTAATTTCCACTTTTCTTATTTTATCAAAACCCCTGTTATCGTTTCGTACCATAAATATCCTCTCCTCTGCAATCAATCCCCACAATCAAGGGGAAATTTTTTACTTCCAGTTCATAAATTGCTTCCGGGCCTAAATCACGGTAAGCAACGGGCTTTGCCTTTACCACATACTTTGACAGCAATGCCCCGCATCCTGCATAAGCCAGAAAATACACCGCTTTATTTTTTTTAATCGCGGCAATCACTTCTTTCGAACGGCTGCCTTTGCCGATAATCCCCATCACGCCTTTTTTAAGGAGCAGCGGCGTAAACCCGTCCATCCGGGAACTTGTCGTCGGGCCGCAGGAACCGATTATTTTGCCCTTAGGCGTCTTTGTAGGGCCGCAATAATAAATAATTCTATCTTTTAAATCAATAGGAAGTTTTTTATGTTTTTTTATCGCCTCTGCCAGCCTTTCGTGCGCCTGGTCACGCGCAGTATAAATTACCCCGCTTAAAAAAAGTTTATCTTTTGCTTTTAGATTTTCGATCTTTAATTTTCTCATCAGATTAAAGCGCCGGCGCTACGCAGCGCATGACAGCTGATATTTACTGCAACCGGTAAGCCCGCAATATGCGTCGGATATGTTTCGATGTTTACCGCCAAAGCCGTGGTTTTACCACCCAGGCCCATTGCCCCGATATTCAGCTTATTGATTTCTTTTAATAATTCTCTCTCTAATTTACTTGTGACTTGTGACTTCTGACTTGTGACTTTTCTTAATAATGCTTTCTTCGCCATAAAAACCGCGTAATCCGCAGTCCCGCCAATACCTACGCCGACAATATACGGCGGGCAGGCATCTGGCCCGGCATTTTTCACTGCTTCGATAATAAACTGTTTTAACTCTTCTATCCTCGCGGTTGGCTTAAACATTTTTAATTGAGTTTTATTTTCGCAGCCAAAGCCTTTGGGGAAAACTGTCAGTTTTAATTTGCTGCCCTTAACCAAATCAAAATGAATCACTGCCGGCTTAAGCCCGGATTTTCCTCTTTTTAGAGGATCGCTAATTATTGAATTTCTTAAATAGGCTTTTTTGTAGCCGATTTCTACGCCCTGATTAATTGCCTGCTTAATATCGCCGGATATTTTTACATCCTGCCCGATTTCCACAAACACACAAGGCATTCCCGTATCCTGGCAAATGGCTAATTTCTCCCGACGCGCAATCCCGGCATTCTTAATAATCGCCCCTAAAATATCTTTGGCAATACGCTTTTTTTCGCTTGCATATGCGGCTTTAAGCTGCTTCAGGACATCATTTCTTAAAACTAAATTCGCCTGAATGCATAATTGGGCAACAGTATTCTTAATTTTTTGCACAGAAATTGTTCTCATGGATCTATATCTTCCAGTTATAAAGAATTAGAAACACTAAAATCTAATAAGTCTATAATAAAAATTCTGGTATCGAGAATTGCTAACTTTGAATCATCGGGTGAAAATGATAAAGCGGGTTGCTGCCTAGGAAAGTTATCTATATTAATTCTATATGTTAATTCTTTTACATCGTTAGAGATCACCAACCATTCGCCTACCCATCTTACACTCCAGCATCTATCATTTGAATAAATTACATCTTGTTCCTTTAGCTGCGCCTGAAAGAAAATCTCCAAATTCTTTTCTTCTATATTTAATAAATCTTCTTCTGTTGTTCCGTTTATTAAAATATCGGATTCTAATCCCCCGGGATAATTATTGGCAATAAATTTATTATCTACTTCGAAAATAGTTGGCAATTTATTAACGTAGGCGGAATATACTAGCTGAGGCTGGGAGGGACTGCAAGCTTTCCAATTTTTTATAGCAGAACATGATAAAACCAATCGCTTATGCCCTCTCTTCTTTAAAATATCCAATTTAACTAAAGTATAATCGCAAGGGCGTGAATTATCAAAGTGACATTCGGAAGTAAGGGAACTTTTCAACATTTCCATCCCTGCTGATTTTCTAATCTCGCATCTGAAAGGCATATCTACCCTAAGGAAATAAATTTTCTTGCTATCTTTATCCCAAACGATAAAAGATTTTTCTGCCCTCGAGCTATTTGGATTAATAGCCGTCGATATTTCTCCGAGCGAAAAACATCCGCTTAGCAAATAAATAAAAGGTATAATCAATAAAACAAAAAGTGATTTCTTAATAAAAGGACTTAAATGGATATTTTTATTCTTCATTTCTTATACTCCCTCCATACCGTAGTCTGGATGCCGCCGCGCGGATTAAACTCGCCGCTTATCTTCGCCCAGCGCGGATTACAGGCCTTGACAAAATCTTCCATAAATTTATTAATTACGTGCTCATGAAAAATTCCTAAATTACGGTAAAATAATTCATACATCTTCAAAGATTTTAGCTCTATGCAATATCTATCCGGCGAATACTCAATTTTGATAAATGCAAAATCCGGTAAACCCGTCTTCGGGCAAATACAGGTGAATTCCGGGATTTCTATTATTATCGTATAAATTTTATCAGGATACTGATTTAACCAGACATCAATGTTTGGCGTCTTCAGATTACGTATATCTTTCTGCAATCCCTCATACGTTGTCTTGTGTCTTGTGTCTTGCGTCTTGTGTCCTTTCATCATTTGACTCCCACAACCTTATGCATCTGCGGTATAACACAAGCCGCAACTTGATTGTTGAGACAAATCTTTTTGAATTTCTCTAATTTATCCGTTAGAATATCTTCTTCATAATAATTTGGCTGCAATACCAAAATTGCGGCTTTATTAATCTTTTTAATCAGATCAAGAGAAATCTCCAGGTCTTCAACCTTAGTGGAACGGCAAATTACGCTTTTTAAAAATACCTGCTTTCGCGAAGCAACCTTTAAGAAGTCGTGGTGTTCCTGCCAAAGCGGCTTATCCTGGCAAATCGAGGTGGGAAACTTTAGATCCATGGCCACAAAGTCCACTAAATCAATCACCTCTTCTAATTCGTCAACCAGCGTGCCGTTAGTCTCAAGGTAATTTTTAAAACCATAGCAACTCGTATAGAATAAAAGTTCCTTTAAAAAATCTTTCTGTAATAACGGCTCTCCGCCCGTAAAAGAAATAGAATGATAATCGTCATGATAAGATTTTATTTCCTCCAATAACTCATGCGCCTGGTATTCTTTAAAATTATCCTGTTTTGTATCGCAAAAACTGCAATTTAAATTACAGCCGTGAAAGCGCACAAAAAGTTGTTTTTCCCCTAAAAATATCCCTTCGCCCTGCACGCTGTCAAAGACCTCAGAGATTCTTCCGGTCATTTCTTCTCCCGTCTCCGTGGCTTATTCAATAATGGATCTTCTAAACCTGCTTCAATGAATCCTTTTTTACGGTAGTAGCAGCTATCGCATTTACCGCAAGGGACGCTTAGCCCCCTATAACAAGACCAGGTAAGCCCAAAATCTACGCCGAGGGAATTACCTATTTTTATAATCTCAGCTTTTCTTTTATGCAGTAAAGGAGTGAGGATCTTAATTTTATTTTTTTGCACTCCTGACCTGGTGCCATAGGCGATTACCGGTTTCATCGCATGAAAGAATTCTTTACGGCAATCAGGGTAACCGCTGTAATCTTGTTGGTGCGCTCCGATATATATTGCCTTTGCTCCGATTGCTTCAGCATAAGAAAGAGCGCAGCTCAAAAATATAATGTTGCGCGCAGGCACGTAAGTCGCGGGGATCTCGTTGCGGCCTTTAGTCTGAAGACTCTCGGTAAGTTTAACTTTTTCGTCTAATAGGCTCGAACCCTTCCAGGGAAGTTCAATTTTGACTAATTTATATTTTGAGCCTAAGTCTTGCGCAACTTTTTTTGCCGAACCGATCTCCTTATTATGGCGCTGCCCGTAATCAAAAATAAGGCAATGGCAATTAAAACCCCCTCTTCTGGCTACGGCAAGCGTCACTGCTGAATCAAGCCCGCCGGAAAGAAGGACAACGGCTTTTTTATTCATGGTAAGTTGCCGAACAATTTTCAGATTCCCAGACCGTTACGGATTTTATATTCTTTAACTTTCTTTTCAATAAACCATAAATATATTTAGCCAGAGCTTCTGAAGTAGGATTTACTCTTTTAAAATAAGAAACTTTGTTTAAATATTTGTGGTCTAATTTTTCTAAAACTTTGTATAATTCTTTTTTTACAAATTGAAAATCAAAAACCATGCCTAATTTATCCAGGCTATCTCTTTCTAACTCTACCATTACTTTCCAATTATGGCCATGCAGTTCCTCGCACTTGCCCTTATAGCCTCTTAAATTATGCGCGGAACTAAAATTTGACTCGACTTTTATATTATACATCGCTGGTTGCCTTTTCTACATTCAGGACATCCCGTCCTAAAAACGTACTGGCAAGGTTTTCAAACCATTCCGGGTTATCGCTCACAAAAAATTTATGCCTGCATTTCCCCTTTTCCTTAAGCATCCCGTCGGCAGCCAATATCTTCTTTATTTCAATCGCGACCTGTTTTGCCGAATCGATTAAAGTGACCCTGGGGCCCATGATCTTTTTAATCAACGGCTTTAACACGGGATAATGCGTACAGCCCAAAATAAGTGTATCAATTCCTGCTTTTTTTAAGGGGGCAAGGTACTTTTGCGCAACTTCCTCGACAACTTTTCCGGAAGTTAGCCCCTCTTCAACAAACGGCACAAACAAAGGGCAGGCCACGGAAAAAACCTTTGCCTTCGGGTCAAGCTGTTTTATTTCGAGTTCATAGGCGCGGCTTTTTACGGTGCCTTTGGTCCCGATCAGGCCGATGCGTTTATTTTTAGTCGCATAAACTGCCTCGCGCACGCCCGGGCTTAATACGCCGACAATAGGGACCTTGAAATGTTTTTTTATTACCGGCAAGGCAAAACTTGACGCGGTATTGCAGGCAATACAGATCAGCTTGACGTCGTGTTTCAATAAAAACAGCAGGTTCTCGATAGAAAATCTTATTACCGTCTCGCGGGATTTGATGCCGTAAGGAACACGCGCAGTATCGCCGTAATAAACTATGCTTTCATTAGGCAGTTGTTTGATCAGTTCTTTAACGACGGTCAGCCCGCCTACGCCCGAATCAAAGACACCGATAGGCCTCATTTAAAACACCTCCGGAGAAACATTATCCCTTGCATATTGCCTTATCCCCTGCATGATCGCATCAGTGATCTGTTGACGGTAAAAACTATTTTTTAAAAGTGTTTCTTCTTCGCGATTGGACAGAAAACCTGTTTCAATCAATATTGAAGGCATTAGCGTGCACCTTAACACCTGAAAATTTGCCGCCTTGGCCCCGATGATCCGTACATTCGAAGCATGTCCCACCGACTTACAGATCTGATTTGCCAGGCCGATCGATTCTGCGCGGTTGTAAGTATAAATCATATCCCATAAAATTGCTTTTGTATTCAAGCTTTTTCCGGAAAAACTGGCATTATCAAAGTAAAGCTGATCCTCTCCTGCGCTTGAAATCGCGCGCTTTGAATCGCTTATTTTAGGAGTTATATAATAAATTTCCAGGCCGTTTAAGCTCCTTACCGGATTTGCATTGGCATGGATGCTGATAAAAAGGTCTGCATTGGCATTATTAGCAATGCTGCAGCGCCTTCCCAAAGAAACAAATACATCCGATGAGCGGGTCATTACAACTTCGACTCCCTCATCTCTTAGAAGTTTTGATAATCTTTTTGCAATATCAAGATTGACGTCTTTTTCGCGCAGGCCGGTCCTTCCGATAGCTCCCGGGTCATTGCCGCCGTGCCCGGCATCTATTACGACTTTCTTTATTGAAGTCAGGGGGAATTCGCCTTTTGGTCTTACAACAGTACACGGGG
>VGKM01000061.1 GCA_016867005.1 Candidatus Omnitrophota bacterium
TTTTCCTTATCTGAAATTGCATAAATAGCAGCGGCTTTCAAAATAGAAATGCTTTTGATGCTAGCGGATGTTTCGTCTAATGATTTGTGCGCATTGTAATAGTCATGAATATTATTGATGCGCTCGAGATCTTCTTTAAGTTCACTAAGGCTATTTGCATTTACTATATTCTCCTCAAATGTTTTCTCAATTGCTTCTTTTAGCTTATTAAGACCAATAGCAAATACTACCGTAATCTTATTATCAAAGGCGACCCGAACATATCGATCATTCCACCAGTCGTCTCTTCTTCTATCTTTGGCCTCCTGTATAAATATTTCAGAAATCTTAAATGATGGGGTTAGGCCTGATTTAATGAGCTCGATGTATATCTTAAAGTCAATATAATACCTGAAACGGATACCGTAATCCGTATTATCACCACTGAAATCTTCCATATTCTCTCTACTAAACCTAATCTCGGCTTCAGGCAGATTCTTTCCAGGAAGAAACACGCCGAATCTGTAAGCCATTCGACTTGGGTCGTATATAGGTTCGCATCTTGCGCCGTTAATAAGTTTTGCAATTTTTGACTTTATGTACTCAATAGCTACTGCAATTCTTTCTTTATCTTGTTCACTCATAATAACCTCACTCTTAAAAGACTAATATGTTTAGAATATCTTTTTCTTTTGTCTCCTCCAGCCCTTTTATAACTTTCTTCTGCCATTTAGGAATCATAGAATTAAAAACCTGCAGAAGGGCCCGGGTATCTCCTTTTTTGATTAATGCCTTCAAAATTTCGATAGCAGTATTTCTATCCTTTATCGCTTTCTCTTCCTTGAGTCTGCGTTGAAAGATGATTAATTTATGGAGTGCAAAATTAACAGGGTGAGGCAAGGTAACATAAAAATTTTCAACTTTAGCCTTAACAGTATCGGTTGAAAGAAAAGATAGGAACCTCAGTGCGACTGCATTCATGCCCAACTTTGTTAATGGAATCGGCCCATTCACTCCCTTTCCTTTTTCTGGAACTAAAAATTCAAGCAATAGGTCAGGATGATCCAGCTTGATATAGCCTTCACGCCCCCTTAGAATCGTAACAAACCCTAAATCTTTTAGAAGCTCAGGAATATTTACGGCATGCTTTATCCTGGCTGGACTATCGATCAAGAAGTCAATATCTCTTGTTCGGATAGCAGCTTGGTCTATGTAAGGCACTTCGGAAAAATAATCCTTGTAGAAATATACACACCAACTGCCTATCAGAATTAAATCATTTAAGATGCCAGCCTTATGAAACCTTCTTAAAATTTCAAGACATAAATCAGATTGCTTCTTTTCCACGTAATGAACTCCTCAAGAACCGTATTTGTTTTTTGACCTGGGACAGTAATTTCCTGTATTTAGCCCTCATTTCTTTGGCATCATCATATTTATTCTTTTCTTCTACGGAAAGTTTTCCTTTGTAGATATACTTTACTTTCTTATCTATCCGTTTTACCAAATAGCAATATTGATGACCTCGTATCTTCCTTATAGCAAGACAACCTTCTGGCAATCTACGCAACGCACCTTCATATTCTTTCTTCATCCGCAGGGAATTCTCAAGCTCCTCTGCCAGCACTCCTTTTATTACGCCTCTCATATGCCCTCCTGTTACCTAACAAATTATATTTTAGTATATCTTGTTGGGTAACAAATGTCAACAGAATAAATTACCCAACAAACATAAAGCTAAGCTTGTCTGTTGGGTAAGAAGTTACTTCTACTATGCTGTTGAACCTTGAATTATTAGCATAGTCACAAATTTAGATTTTAAAAATACGCGGATACACCTAAACCCTTCACTCTAAAGCACTTATTTTTCGCAGAACCTCAAGCGCCATCCCGAGCCACCGTAACCATCGGCCAGCCAAAAGTCTTTATAAATACTTTCTTCATCGAGTTATCCACAGAGTAGCTGACGTTTAAACGTCAGCTACTTGCTCATAAGAATATTCTCTGCAATTCCTTCATGTCCGCATCGTCAGCAAGGACAAGCAGCACGTCCCCGCCTTCTATCACGGTAGAGCCGTTTGGGACAATAAATTTTTCCCCGCGGGAAATAAGGACAATAAGCGCTTTAGCCGGCACTTTCAACTCGGAAATCACCCTTCCGATAGCCGACGAATTATACGGCACGATCAGGTCCTCAAGCGACGCATCAATACCTTCTGTTTGCTCAAGCTCAATGGGAAATCTTTTTTTTGCGTCAAACGGTGCGTTGACCCTGAGCAACTTTGCTACGAAAGGAATAGAAGTGCCTTGTATCAAAACAGATGTTATTACGACGAAGAATACGATATTAAACATCATTTGTGACTGCGCAGTGCCTGCCAAAAGCGGAAAAGTCGCTAAAATAATAGGCACAGCCCCGCGTAACCCTACCCATGAGACCATAAGTTTTTCATAAAACTTAAACCTAAAAGGAACCAGGCACAAAAATACACCCAAGGGCCGGGCCAATAAAATCAATATCCCTGCGATAAGCAACCCGCTTCCTGCAACTGCAACTATCCGGGACGGATAAACAAGTAAACCAAGGGTAAGAAACATTATAATTTGCATCAACCAGGCAATGCCTTCGTGGAACCTGATAAGCGTCCGCTTATGGGCAAAATCGACTTTACTCATAAGAAGCCCTAATATGTATACTGCCAAAAACCCATTCCCTTTAAGCAAAGTGGCAATTGCATAGGTCAAAAGCACCAAAGAGACGGTTAAAACAGGATACAAGCCTTCATATTCGAGTTTGACACGGTTTACGACAGTTACAGTAAGCTTAGCCATTAGATAACCAACTAACGCGCCCACTCCCATATTAAGCACGAACGATATCGCCATGCTCAATCCTGTCACACCGTTTCCCGACAAAATACCCAACAGGCCCACTGTTAAGAATACAGCCATCGGGTCATTGCTGCCTGACTCAAGCTCAAGCAGGGGTTTTAATCCCCCTTTTAAAGAAATCCTTTTTGAACGAAGCACGCTGAATACAGCTGCGGCGTCAGTTGAAGAAACAATCGCCCCAAGCAGCAATCCTTCGATTAACGTAAATTTTAGTATCCAGACCGCAAAGAAACCGACAACCAGGGCCGTAATAAATACCCCTGCTGTCGACAATATCAGGCCGGGCATTATAAGGTATCTTACCGAACGCCAGGCAGTATCTATGCCGCCCAGAAAAATGATAAAAATAAGGGCTACTATCCCGAATGATTTCGCAACCAGATAATTGTCAAAATATATTTTACCCAGCCCCTCTGACCCTGCGACCATTCCAATGACCAGGAAAAACAATAAGGCGGGCACAGCAAACCTGTCGGAGAGTTTACTTGCCAATACGCTGACAAGCGTCAGAATCGCAGCTACCAATAAAAAAACCTCAAGCGGGATCATCATTTACCTATTTATTTCCGGCGATTTCAATTATGACTTCAAAAATATTTGACCGCCGGACCTTTCTTATTATAAAGGTATTTCCGCCGAAAGAAATCTTATCTTCTACCCTGGGCATCCCCTTTAGAAACCCCAGGAGCCATTCATTCAACGTCTGCTCCATATCAGGCAAATCCAGGCCTGACTTCTGCCGCAACACTTTAAGAGTAATGCCTCCTCCGGCAATATAGCGGTTTACCGCAATCTGATAAAAATATTCCGGTAGGACATCGTATTCATCGTTCATCTCCCCTACTATTGACTCAATCACATCTTCTAAAGTGACAAGGCCCTCGACCTTGCCATCAGGGCTTTTAACTATCGCAATATGCTGATATCCCCTGGTAAGCTTATTAAGCAAAGTTGATACCTGCTCATCTGCTCCAACCACCAGGGCAGGCCTGAATATCCCTCGAAGAGACGGGTCTTTCGGGTTTGTCTGTAAGGCGCTTACTATATCCTTAAAATTTACATAACCAATGACATTATTGCTATCGTCATTTTCTATCAAAGGAAGCCGCGTATGATGGTGTATATGGGCCTCAATTAATGCATCCGTAAGGGACATCTTAGTGGAAAGGAATTTTATTTCATCTTTTTTTACCATTATATCTCTGACTTTAAGACGGGGCAGATTGATCGTCTGCGAAAGTATCCTTTCCTGCTCCTTACTGATTATCTTCTGCAGGGCGGCAAACCTTGCAAGTACCGATATATCATCCACCGCAGTTTCCTCCAGCCCCGGCTGATTTTTCTTTGCGAAAGGCCTGTTTAAGAACTGGACGACATTCACAAAAGGGGTAAACACTATTATCAGGAACTTAAGCGGCAGGCCTGCGGCAATAGCGATATGCTTGTTATATTTTACGCCAAGCGTTTTAGGAAGGATTTCGGTCCATTGTATCATCACAAATGAAAAAACCAGCGAAAACACTAAAACCCACTTTGTCCCAAATAGCTGGTCAAACTTCGCTCCGGAAAGGGTTGCTCCTATAGTATGCGCGAGAGTATTAATAATAAGTATGACCGTGATCGGACGCTGAATATTCTCCCTGAATATCCTCCATGTCTGCGCTACCAGCGGCCTTTTTTCGGATATCCTTGCTATGTCAGTAAGCGATAAGCTTAAAACACAGGCCTCTAATACCGAGCACAAGAATGAAATGCCTAAAGCCGTAAATACAATTAAGAAAAATATCGCCACTTCTTACCCTCCTTTACCATAGGCCCTCATGGACCATAAAACAGGCATCATGCACAACCGATATCCCGTATTTTTTGGCATTTTCAATCGCGGCATCTGATTCTGAACCGGGCTGCATCCATATTTCTTTTATCCCGAGCCGATTTGCCTCTTCAACGATTTTTTCAGTGGCCTCATGCGGCACAACCGTTATCAATAAATCCGGCGCTTGCGGCAATTCAGCAAGATTACGATAAATCTTTCTTCCGGAAACCTCCCCGCCTAGCGGATGTATGCCTTCAACATCGAACCCGGCTTTTAATAAATCACTGAAAATCCTGTGGCCGAACTTCTCCGGCCTCGGCGAAACTCCGATTACCGCTATTTTCTTTTTAAGTATTCCCTCACGCATTCTTCTATAACCTCCCCTGCCGGCCTCATATTAAATCCGGTTTTCCCCAATTTTCTTACGGATAAGAGCAGGTTGGTCCGCACCAGCCCCAAATCTTTGAATTTCACGGTTTTATATTCAAAATCCGGATCGTATCTTTTATACACATCCATTAACTCATTATAAAACAATCCGCCGGAATTTACTATGTTAAATATGCCCCTGGCGTCAATTTTAATCAAATGTTTTAAAGCATTCAGAAAATCGGGGATATAAGTAATTGAATTCGGCAGGTCAATGACTTTTTTGTACCTGATTAGTTTGTCGAGCAGATTCTTCGGGTGGGGCCTGTTATCAAGCGGAAGTCGGACCCTTAAGATCAAGCAGTTAAGTTTTTTGGCGGACAACAGCGAAAGCGGTATTTCGGGGTAGATCTTTGACCTGGAGTAAAACAATTCAAGAAAATCAGGTACCTTCTCTTCGGTTATTGGCTTATCTTTCTCAAAATCATAATCAAACAAACATCCGCTGCTGATATGGATTAATTTTATACGGCTCCTTAGGGCTGCTTCAGCAAGGATTACAGGGATAAACGAATTGGCAAACAGTGTTTTATCTTTATAAAGCTCGCAATCATCGGTATTCCTGCCTGATTTGCCGATACAATTAATGATAATCTTTGGCTTATGTTTCCGGATTATCTTCTCTGCGTCAAAAAAAGAACGGATCCGTGCATCAGAGATTTTGCAATGCAAGGCGCCGGCAATACGCTTGCCAAGGAACCCTTTTCCCAAAACTAAAATCATAGCCATGCGTATATTTTAACGCAAGAGCAGATTTAAGCAAAAGGTATTTTATTTGGAAAAATCTAATTGTTTTTTGCAATAAAAAACCCAGCCCTTCTTTTACCTTTAAATTCTTATTCAGGTTTAAGAAGGGCTGGGTTAAACTGCTCTATTTTTAGCTTAAAGCTTATTTCTTCTTCAGTTTATCAACAAAATCGCCAACGCCTTTGCCGACAATATCTTTGCAGCCGAGGCCAAATGCCAATGCTAAGCCGAGGCCTAAAGATGCTAAAACTATGGTGATTGTAAGCTCAATGATTCTGGCGCCGATTTGAAGCTGTTCCAGGGCAATCGCGATCGCGAATACCATTGTTACAACTTCAACTATCTTGCTTAAAAGGTTTGCCTGGGAAAGCCCGGCGTTATTTGCGGCTGTGGCAACGATATTGTTCAGGAGTTTTGCTATGAACATACCGGCTATCAGGATGAATATCGCGGCAATGATGTTAGGCACATAAAGGACTATCCTGTTTAACAGGTCTGCGGCAATTGTAAGGCCGATTGCGTTTACTGCTATTACCATTGTCACTAAAAGGCCTAACCAATATACTACTACGCCCAGCATTTCGGAAAGTGAATACTTGATACCGCCTTTTGCCAATAGGTCATCAAGTTCAATGCGGTCAGACAGTTCATCAATCTTGACCAATCTCAGGACCTTTGCAACGATAGATTTCAGGACATTGGAAATCAACCAGCCAATGATAAGTATTACAATAACCAAAAGCACATTGACCAAAAACTGGCCTATCTGAGTAAGCACTGCCTTACCCGGATCCAATAACACCCATTGCCAAGTACTCATAATGCATCCTCCTTTTTTAACTTCCTACAATTACTTTGTATAACTCTATCACGAACAAAGAGTTGTGTCAAGCGAAATCTAAAGCCATGCCGTCATATGCAGCCACTACCTCAATACCCAGCCGCTTTGACAATGCCTCCGCCTGGATATGCGGCTTTGACCTAAGCATAGTCATGCCGAAATGGGTCAGGACCGCCTTTTTTGGCTTGATTTCTTTAATTAACCGCTCGGCATCAGCAAGGCATAAGTGCTCGATGCCGGGACGCGGCTCAAAGAAAACCACG
>VGKM01000062.1 GCA_016867005.1 Candidatus Omnitrophota bacterium
ACGGACCCAAAAAAACAGTCATTCCGGTTCGAATCTTTACCGTGGCGTATTCTGACGTCCTCCAACATCAGAATAACCGGCATTACTTAATACTTTAAAAAAGTATTGCTAAAGTATAATATATGAAAACCCCTTTGTCAAGTCAAAATGCCTATTTTTTTTATAACAATACGATCCTCTCTTTTGTATCATATTAGCCCTCGAAACCTAATGCCTTTATAAATAATCAAATGGTCCTGTAATTGCACCAAGGGCTGTTTTTTCAGCCAAAATCTCCTATATACAAACTCCGCGATTTCCTCCCTCTGTTTCAGGGTATATTTGTGCACATCCGGGTAAAGAAGTATCATCCATGCTACAGACATAAATTTAGCAAAATCATCCACAAAGAAACTGACGGCGTGTGTTTTAAGAAAAACCTGGGCTCCTTTAAAAACCGGGTTCATAGAAAGGGATTTCTTGAATTCTTTCAAATCCTGGTCATTAATACACCCGCAAAATTTTCCGGCAAAATGGTTATATAGCCAGGTTGTTGAGTATTCGTTATCGCTCTTAGAAGCCATTAATACGGCATGTATCGCGCCTTGCCGGGCAAGGATGAATTTGAATAAATTCTCGATAATCGCTTCCCAGTCGCATTCCCGGCAGTAATACATCGAATGGTGCAAGGTAACCAGATCCAATCTACCGGCAGCCAACCTCTCCCTCAGGAAATCCCTTGTCTTTTGCGCATCGTTAAAGATCTTCTTATAGTCGGTGCAAATACACGACACATGCCCTGTATGCTGGCGACGGAGGCGTTCGCGGACAATATCTAATGCTGAATTATCTATATCCAGCAAATACAGGCCTCCCCTGAAAGCTGTCTCAAGGATCCTGAATTGCGGCTCATCGCTTGAGCCCACAGAAAGAGCGCGCATTAGGCGGGCCAAAGGAAGCGCTTTATCCAAAACACGGATCACCTTAGCAAGCTCTTCTCCGATATCAACCTTATCACGGCTGTAACGCGACCAGATCTTATCCTGTTCGAACATCTTCGAATCGCCTACTTTTATGCCTTCTTCGATTAGTTTCTTATGCTGGATTAGCTTCATTTTAATGGTATAATAAACCTATGGAACAGATATTGAGGGATTTGTTACCCGAAATGCAGAAACTTCAATCTTTCGAAATAACTTTTGACAACCCCGTATTTACCATTCTTATCTTATCTACTTTTCTAATACTGGCAAAACTCTGGGGTGTGAAAAAATCGTTTTCTTACTGCCTGGCCGTATCAGTAATACTCTATTTTGCCTCAAAGGCCGCCATGAATACAAACATCCCCCTAAACAGCTCGGGATTTTCTGTAGCAGACCTGATAAAACTTTTTACGTTCTTTCTGATCGCCCTGATATCGATTTATTATGCGATGATAAAGAATTGATTTATTCCTGCTGAACAGTCAGGACTTCCCCGCTATCTTTGTCCACAAAAACCCAGATATCTTTTAACGGCTCTTTAAAATCAAAGTACACTATGCGGTAGTTCTTAAGGAACCCCTGTTTTAAAATGCCATGGTTGGGCGACTGGTCTTCCACAACCGCTTCCCCTAACCTTCGGCTCCAGAGCTGTCCGCCTTCATCGTAAATAATATTTACTTCGGCAAGCTCGATCCCTTTATCTTTTACCGCAGCCGTTGCTATAGCAATAACCTTATCCTGCGGGAAATCACTCTCCGCCGCAAAAAGTGCTGCATACGGCAACACAACTGCTGCCATAACCGCAATAACGACAAACTTTTTAAACATGCCTTCCTCCTTTTGCTGCTTTTATTTTAGACAATAAATCTTCAAGCGAGCAGGGCTTGGTAACAAAATCACAGTTAGCGATCTCAGACAATCGCTTTTCAATGCCGGAATATTCCAGTTCTTTAGCAGTCATAAAAATTATAGGGGTCCTTTTTAAATCCGCATCTTCTCTCAAGGCAAGGCCTACGCTGTAGCCGTCCATATCAGGCATAGCTATATCCATCAATACCAAATCAGGCCTAAAGCGCCTGCAGCCATCTAAGGCATCCTTACCATTTGAAAAAGCAAGCACCTGGAAATCGTTTTGCCTTAACTTCTTCTCCAGCATCTCAATGATATCTTTTTCGTCATCAGCAATCAGAATCGTCCCTTTATTCATTTTTTCCTCCCCGCTCTTTTCTTATTTCTTAACTTTTTCTTATATTCCATACACAACACATCGGCAAAAGAAGATATCCTCTTATTTTCATAAGGAAATTCTTTGCAGGTCACCGGCTTATGTTTATAACTTACCTTATGTATTGAACAAAGCCCGTCACTGTCAAGAAAAGTGCACTGTTCGTCCTCTATGCTCGTGCCTATCTTGTAGCCGGAAGGAAAACTTTTATCTTTTTCTAAATGAAAAAAATCCCCTTTAAGCTTAAGCGATAATATATCCTTGGCTTCCTCAAGGTCAATCCAAGCACCCAGCCTGCAACAAACATGCTGGGTCTTGCATTCATAACAATTAATACTGCGCCTGCTCTTTTTCTTTTTCATAGATGTATATTATAGCGCTAGTTACTAAAAACCCAAAGCAAAATAATTCCCCTGCCTTTAGTTATCTGTTTCTAATCGACGGCTTAAAATAAAGGGCTGCTGAAATAATGACTAAAATCCTCGCAAAAAACATGGCCAATCCTACAGGGCGCAGGTAAAGCTGTTGTTTATTGATTATTGCATCCCGCACAACATTCAAATCAACGGCAACTATCCATAACAAATTTAAAATACCCGCCAAGCTAAATACAACTGCTCCCGACCACCAGGCAATCCTGTTTTTAAGCATGATCCCGATTATCAATAATGCCAGCGGCAGAAACACATATATCCCGTAAGGCGCCCAAACAAAGCTTATGACTAAAACCCACCATAAAGAAATAACGATCGAGATCAACAAAACTGGCCAGTTAATTTTTCCTTTCATGATAAAATTATCCTTTCTCCCCGCATGGTGGCTACCCCTATTTTTGGATTATTTCATCCAGTTTTACCTGTGGATGATGATAGCGCCTGCGGCCGGAAGTACTCTTGCCGTATTGCAGGGCCTCCTCCGGGCACCACTGCAGGCAAGCCAGGCATTGTTCGCAATGATGCTTCCATACCGGCTTGGAATTTTGCATCGCGATATTACCTACCGGGCAAACCCTAAAACAAACCGCACAACCGTTACATTTTTCATTTACCCAGAATCCGCTGTCCATAGCGCGGATCTTTGAAGAACCGAGTTTATAAATAGCGCCCGATAAAAGGTTGACGAGGAAATTGCTTGTCTCTATCCTGCCAACTCTTTTTTCTTTTATTGCCAAAGCGATTTCTTTAACCCTCTGCTTTTCTTTTTCAAACATTTTCTCCTGTTTTTCCTGGGGGATCGCCCCGTAAAGCGGAGTGTAATTGCCCGGCATGCGCACGGCAAAACCAAGCGACAATTTCAATCCGCGCAAAGCAAGAATTTTTTGATTCTGCAATAGTGTCGCCCCAGGCATGCCACCGAATGTGGCTATGGCAAAAATGAATGCATTGTTCTCTATTTTTATTTTGCGTATAAAATCCGCTACAATCAAAGGGATACCCCACATATATACGGGATAAACAAGGCCTACACAATCCGCTTCAGTTGAAAAAAGGCCGTTTTTTACTGCGTGCGGGATAGAAATAACTTCTGCTCCGCCAAGCTCCCCTGCTAGATCTTCCGCCACCCTAAGACAGTTACCTGTCCCTGAAAAATAATAAATTGCGGTTGTCATTTATCCCTCCTGAATTTTTAATCTTGTTTTATAAGCTTTCTTTAGCAACAGCAGGGTAAAATAAACCAAAAGTATGACCCACATAAGGCTGCGAAATTCCAGGAATTTATAGAACGCGAACCTGTCCGGGAAAAATGCCTTATTATACGCCATAGAGACAATAAAACCAATCACGATAAGTAAACCGGTTATTCCTGCCCACAACCTGTTTAATCCCCCATAGAATAACGCGCGGAGGATAAAAAAATACGGAATGATCAAAAGCGTCAGCGCATTCAAATAAGCAAGCGGGTTGAATAAAAGGGTACAGACAAAAAGGCAGGCATAATCAAGATAGGATAATTCCGGGTGTTTTTCTTTCTTTAAAAAAGAATCATAGAAAAAAGCGATAAACAAAACAGCCGAGCTTATTGCCCAGGAATAATATACCTGCGGCGTCAACTTTTTCGGGATATCCCAATAATTAAAAATAAAATACGGCTCATGCCGCGCAATAAAAAACCAGGAAAAAAAGGCAAAAAGCGAAAAATTCTTTACCGAATAAAATAAAGGCGCAGGCGACGACTTTAATAAACTAAACCATTCCCGCAGGTAATTTAAATTGAGGGTGAATCCGGAATAAAACGCCGGCGATAACAACAAAAAAAGTGCCGCTAAAACAGTAAAACCTGCCAATTTAAATTTCCTTCTCAGGATATAATATACGACAAAAATAAGCGGGAACAATTTAATCGTCAAACTTAAAGCCAAAGTTATCCCCGCCCATAAATCTTTTTTGCGCATCTCCAGATACATCGTTAAGACCAGAAGAAAGCAGAGCAGGATATTGGCTTGCCCTATCTTGATATTGGAAAAAATATAACGCCCTGTTAATGCAAGCAGGAAAAATATAAGAAAAAAATCCTTAAAGCTATCGAATGCGATTAATTTGAGCTTATACAGGTAATAAAACATAAAATATAACAGAAAAATATTCAGAATACCCCAGAGATACTGGGCTGTTGCCTTGCTGAAAACGGCAAATGCGCTGAAAAATAAGGCAAAAAACGGAAGGTATTTAAATTCCTCTATGCCCTTATGCGGGATATAAATAGCAGACCCGGCAAGATAATTCCTGCTTGCCTGGTAATACACATCGAAATCCCCCGAAGTATGGCCGAATGGGATTGAAACAATCATCCCCAATGCCAAGAGGCCAAGAAAAACTACTATCAAGTAGTGGGCGGGGCTCCTCCGTGGTCTTTTATTTCCCATAAAAAGATTATTTCTCCCCGATCGAAGGCGCTTGCAACGTAGATAACCCCTGGGCAATTTCTTTGCTCAACAAAGAAATTGACCTGCTTAAAGCATCTACCAGCCCGGAATAATTATGCGGATTTATCTGTTCGTTAAATACGGACCTCTTATTGAAAAGCATATGCCTTTCCTTTGAATCAATAATCGACCACTGCACAACAAATAAAAGGTTGTCATCAAGGTTGCTTTCCAACTGAATAGCATCTAAAATAACCTGATAATTAATCGGTATTGCGAAATTACACGGGAACCTCTCAAATTCCACGCCAGGCAGCAGCATTGACAGGTCTTCAATCAAAAGCCGCACTATGCCGGAATCAAGCGGCTCGCCCCAACGGTCAAACTGGGCAAAAGTAAGCATTTTGTTATTATCCTGCGTGACGATCTGAGGGCGATTCTGGTATTCCGGTATTTTTACCGGGCCGATCACAATAATGGTATTGGCAGGGACAGAAAACTGGCTGCCAGCATCGCTTGCATCAATGGGCTTTAGCATATAAAAACGCGGGTTTGGGCTTTCCGAGACAGACAAACAACCGCTAAGAGACAACATAAATGCTGCGCAGGCCAAAAATATAAATATTGAAAAACGTATTTTCCTCATATTATTTTCCTCCTGGTTTACCTTTTAAAAGCGCTTCAGGGTGTTCTTCAAGGTATTCTACAAATAAACGTATGGAACGCGCTGCCTGTGTTACTTCCCGGAGCGTACTATCAAGAACCGATATTCCTTCTGAATTCACCAGGCGGTTGATCCCGGCGACTGTTTCATCGAGGTTGTCGGAAATTTCTTTAACCGGCAATTCATTCATAACATCAAAAATATCCGGCGATATAGGAAGTGTGGGCAGCTCCGGATAATTCTTTACGATCCCGTATAATTTCTCCGGGTCATCCGGATGAAAATCAAAGGAAATCATAAGCTGGCCTGTGATAAAACTCTGTATTTCGAGCTTTGCCCTTAAGCCCTGTTTTATGAGCCAATCATAATCAGGATACCCCAGTTTTTCAGGGGCACCCTTAACGCGGGACAACTCTATCTCAATGACAACCGGAATTAACACTTTCTTGCTCTTTTCATCATAAATTAAACTTATCTGAACAATATCTCCGATTTTGACACCCCTGAATATTACAGGGGCCCCGACAGAAAGCCCTTTTACCGAACCGTCGAAAAATAGGACATATTTATCCGCACCCTTAAATAATGCCCCTGAGCCGAAAATAAGTATGGCTGCAATTAACAAAGCAACCGCCCCGATGACAAATGCGCCGATTATTGTTTTATTCGCTTTTTTAGACATCACTTAGCTCCTTGTCCTTGGCCCCTGGTTAAAAACCGGGTAACTTTCTGGTCTTTTGAATTATCTAAAAGGTCTTTGGGATTGCCCATAGCAATCATGGTCTTAGTTTCCGAATCAAGAAATATGGAATTATCGCCTACGGCAAAAATACTGGCAAGTTCATGCGTCACTATCACAATTGTGGCGCCGAGTGCCCCCCTTAACTCCAATATCAGGTCGTCCAGCATTTTTGCGCTTACCGGGTCCAGCCCTGCTGAGGGCTCATCAAAGAAAATAATATCCGGGTCAAGCGCTATTGCCCGTGCGAGGGCAGCTCTTTTACGCATGCCTCCGCTTATTTGCGCAGGGTAATAATCGGCATAACCCGATAAACCCA
>VGKM01000063.1 GCA_016867005.1 Candidatus Omnitrophota bacterium
TAAGGAAAATAAACGTGACAACAATCGTCCTTATCTGACTAGTAAAATCAATGAAGAAATTTGTTCGATAGCCGCATTTCTTCGCGAAGGGGCTTTTCTAGAAGTGCGGCCACCAGAATGGTTGGCGGACTATGTGGTCGTTTAACTTAAAATCACACTCTTCAAAGAAAATATTCTTGAGCTCAACTTTTAGGGATCTGTCGTATCACAGAAATCTTGCTGCAGAAGTTTTAATCAAAGAAGGCTACTCGGTTATTCGATCTGAAGATTTGGATTTTGCTAAGGGGGCAGGAGCCCATAAGCATGACATTTGTCTACAGAAGGTTGATGAAACACTTAATTTCTTATTGATTATTGATTGGTATGCTGGTCAACCATATGAAGGAGTGAATCCCGATTATGTCGATTTAACTATTACACACGCAGAAGCGAAGAGAGCTTTTATAAAGAATAGCGGTTGGCATTGTTTTGCTAAGCAAGAAGTAATTACAACTTACAATATATGGAAACAAAATAAAACAGTGTCAGGATTTAGGCATGATCCTGTAGAACGAAAGGTTTTTGATTTATTGGATGATATCTATAGTCTAGGTAAATGGGGACCGAATGCCTTTGATGATCCAGATGATTTTAAACGGAAGTTGAAAAAATATTTTAAACAATTAAAGGGAGTATAAGGGATTTAATTGTCAATGAATAAGCGTCTCTACATTGTTACATTCGGATGGCCGATGGCTGTACTATAGACGGACTATGGAGGAAATCGCCAAAGCTATTGTAACATTAGAATAACCAATTGGTTATAAAGAATAAAGAATAATGACTCTTTAATAATGCAATAGTATGATATAATTAATAAATTCGAGGAGAATTATGGAATATAAAACCAAGGGACAAGCCGAATCACAAATCAGCGAAGCGATAATAAAATTTGAAAAAGAATATATGGGCAGAGGCCCCGCTGAAACCAAAGCCTACATTATTAAAGACATGGTTTTTATCAGGCTAAAAGGAGTATTGACTCCCGCAGAGGAGCAGCTTGCCAAGAGCCCGGAGGGCGCCGATTTAATTAAGAGGACCCGCATGCAGCTTATGGAGAGCGCGCGGGTTTTGCTTGAGAAGATGATCTCGGAAATTACCGCTTGTCAGATTCAAAGTATGCATACGGACATCAGCACCAAAACCGGCGAGCGCGTCATTGTTTTTACTTTGGATAAAAATTTAGAAGAGGAATTTTCTTAAAAGAGATTGATTTATTAGATTTTTGAGTTATAATAGGTTCCTGAATAAGACAATTTAACGGAAGACTGTAAGCAAGAGCCCTAAACAGGGGCTGTTGCAGAGTAAGCCAACAAGAGTTTCTCGGTTCTCTTATCAAAAAGAGAGCCGGAAACAAATGTTGGCTTTTTTATTTTATGCCGCTAGCTAAAAAGAAGGAGGAATAACAAATGGCAACACCGCTTGAAAGATGGGTTGATGAACAGGCAAGGTTGTGTAAACCGGAAAAAGTTTACTGGTGCGACGGCTCTGAAGAGGAAGCGCGCAGGCTTATTGAGATAGGGATGAAAGAAGAAAAGATCGGCGATACCCCTATTTTCCAAGAGTTAAATCAGAAGGCTTGGCCGAACGCGTATTTTCATAGAAGCCACCCAACAGATGTGGCGCGCACTGAGCATTTGACTTTCGTCTGCCATCCCGATAAAGAAACAGCGGGCCCGAATAATAATTGGATGGATCCTCAAGAAGCCAAGGAGAAAATGCGTAAGCTTTCCGACGGCTGTATGAAGGGCAGGACAATGTATGTACTCCCGTATATGATGGGCCACCCCGATTCTCCTTATGCTAAGGCCTGTATTCAGCTTACAGATGTATCTTACGTTGCTGTAAGTATGCGGATCATGACGCGCATGACGAAGAAAGTTATTGAGAAAATCGGCAACAAAGAAGGTTTCGTCAAAGGCCTACATTCTGTGGGAGATTTTGACCCGGATAAGCGTTTTATTATGCATTTTCCGGATGAACACTTTGTGTGGTCTATTGGCTCCGGCTACGGGGGAAACGCCCTTTTAGGCAAGAAGTGTTTTTCTTTAAGGATTGCCTCTTACTTGGGCCTTCAAGAAGGCTGGCTTGCCGAGCACATGGTTATATTAGGTATTCAAGACCCGCAAGGTAATGTGACCTACGTTACTGCTGCCATGCCGTCTGCCTGTGGAAAGACTAATCTTGCCATGCTTGAATCTGCTCTTCCCGGATATAAAGTCTGGACGATAGGCGATGATATCGCCTGGCTTAATGTTGGCGCAGACGGCAGGCTTTGGGCGATCAATCCGGAGACAGGGCTTTTTGGCGTAGCTCCGGGGACATCAAATAAGACAAATCCCAATATGCTTAAGACTTTAAAAGCCAAGAAATTCTTCCCGACGCTTTTTACCAACACCGCTTTAGATACCGATAAAAACGAGCCGTGGTGGGAAAGTTTAGACGGTGATATCCCCAAGAGCCTTATTGATTGGCAGGGAAAGCCGTGGACTGCCGGGCAGGAATCAAAAGCCGCGCATCCAAATTCCCGCTTTACCGTATCGATTTACAATTCACCGACGCTTTCGAAGGAATTCGATAACCCCAAAGGTGTGCCCATTTCGGCGATTATCCTGGGTGGCAAAAGAACGCAATTGATACCTTTGGTGGTGGAGTCTCTTGATTGGGAACACGGCGTATTTCTGGGAGCTCGCACCGGCTCGGAAACCACAGCCGCGGCAATTCATAAAGAAGGAGTGCTAAGGCGCGATCCTATGGCTATGCTTCCTTTCTGCGGGTATAACATGGGCGATTATTTCCGGCACTGGCTCAATATCGGGAAAAGATTAAAACATCCTCCGAAGATCTACACTGTTAATTGGTTCAGGACTGACGAAAACGGAAAATTTATCTGGCCCGGGTTTGGCGAAAACATCCGTGTATTGAAATGGATTGTAGAGAGGGCCCAGAATAAGGTTAATGCGCAGGATACAGCGTTAGGGCGCATTCCGCATCTTAAAGATTTGGATACGGAGGGCACCGGTGTCTCTAAGGAAAAATTAGAAAAGTTGTTTGAGATTAATCCTGACAACTGGAAAAACGAGCTATCGGATATAAAGAAGTGCCTTGAGCAATTCGGCAGCCGTACGCCTGGCGAGATATGGGCGCAATACGAAAAGCTTGAGAAATCTTTGCATGGAGGCGCTTAGCATGAAGAACGAGCCGCTGCTTAAAACCGAATTTAAGGATTTAAAACTTTTCCGCCGAGGAAAGGTTCGCGACGTGTATGATTTGGGGGATAAGCTGCTCATAATCTCTACCGATCGGATCTCCTGTTTTGATGTGGTGCTTCCGGACGGCATTCCCAATAAGGGTAAGGTGTTAACCGGGCTTTCCTGTTTTTGGTTTGACTTGATCAAGGATATCGTCCCCCATCATTTTATCAGCGCTGATGTGGATGATTATCCGCAGGAGCTTAAAAAGTATCGCAGGGACCTTGATGGCAGGTCGATGTTGGTAATTAAATCAAAGCCGTTGCCGGTAGAATGTATTGTCAGGGGCTATATCTCCGGTTCAGGGTGGAAAGAGTATAAAGAAAAGCAGTCGGTGTGCGGGGTTAAGTTGCCAGTCGGCTTAAAAGAATCAGATAAGCTCCCCGAGGTAATATTTACTCCGTCAACAAAGGCAGAGGTAGGACATGATATCAACGTGGCAAAGGAGTTCATCGATAAAGAGATAGGTAGAGATTTGTCAGATGCTGTGGCAAAGCTTAGCATCGCCATTTACAGGAAAGCCAGCGATTATGCATTAACTAAAGGGATAATTATCGCGGATACAAAATTCGAATTTGGCATGCACAACGGGAAAATCATGCTGATCGATGAAGTCCTTACCCCTGATTCATCCCGTTTCTGGCCAAAGGACGAGTACAGGACCGGCGGGGCGCAACCCAGCTTTGACAAGCAGTTTGTGCGGGACTATTTGGAAACATTGGACTGGGATAAAACTCCTCCCGCTCCAGAATTACCCGAAAAGATCGTTAAGAAGACAAGCGAGAAGTATCTTCAAGCTCTTAGGATGATTACCGGAAAAAGTATTTAAGGGGGTGCGCTATGCCTACTAAAACAAAACAAGAGATCGAGTCAAAGATCAATAAGGAATTGTTGCGGTTCTTAAAAGAGCACTTAGGGGAAGAGGCGCAGGCAGTCTCAAGCGAAGTCATAGACGATGCGATTATCGTCAGGTTTAAGGGCGTTCTTCCTTTGGCTGAAAGACACTTAAGCGAAGCGCCGGGCGGGGCGAAGCTTATCCATGAGCTCAAAATGAAGCTCATCGAAAAAGTAAAACCGGCTTTGGAGATTTGTATCGAGGATGTAACAGGCGCTAAAGTTACCGATATTCATTCAAGCTTTAATTTAGCCACGGGAGAGCGCATCGAGATATTTACTCTCGATAGAAAGATTTAAAAAGCCTCGAATCTTTATGGAAACAAAACTTATAAAATTTAATCCGGATAAAATCGATAGCCTTTTATTACAGGAAGCGGCAAGAGTTATTAATGGCGGCGGATTAGTCGCTTTCCCAACGGAAACAGTATACGGCTTAGGAGCTGACGCATTAAATCCATTATCATGCGCAAAGATATTTGAGGCAAAAAACCGTCCGCTTAACGATCCCCTGATTGTGCATATTGCCGATAAACAGGATATTTTTAAGGTTGCCGGGGAAATATACAAAAGAACCTTAGGTATTATTGATGAATTCTGGCCGGGGCCGTTGACCTTGGTCCTCAAGAAATCTCAAAATATTCCGCAGATCGTCACCGCCGGACTTGAGACCGTGGCAGTAAGGATGCCGGACAACCCAATCGCGCTCGCGCTTATTAAAGAGGCGCAGACTCCTATTGCCGCGCCTTCGGCCAATCTCTTTGGCAGGCCTTCTCCCACGACTGCGCAGCATGTTTTTGACGACCTAAAAGGGCGCATTGATATGATTGTCGACGGCGGCAAGACGCAGGTGGGCGTTGAATCAACGATTTTAGACCTTACCCAGACGCCTTCGCGCATCCTGCGGCCGGGAGGTATTGATATTGAGGCATTGAGAAGGCTATCCCCGGATATCGAGTCATATCAGGGTAACCGGATACTTTCTCCGGGAATGTTTACGCGCCACTACTCTCCTAAGGCTAGGGTGATTGTGGTGGAGGACGGCAATAAGACACAGCCCGAGCGTGTCAAGGATATTGCGTCTGAGTTTATTTCGCAGGGCTATTCTGTGGGAATAATGGCCAAGGATGAAAATAAAAACCATTATAACGGAGATTTTAACCTGAAAATTCTCGGCCCTGAAAAGAATTTGGCTCTCTGCGCGGCTAATCTTTACTCCCTCTTGCGGGAATTTGACAAGGACGGCACGCAGATTATTATTGCCGAGAGCGTTAAAGAAGATGGCTTAGGGATAACCATTATGGATAGATTAAGAAAAGCAGCGGCAAAAGAGAGTGATGTTTAATAAAGTTCTCATCGCTAATCGTGGAGAGATCGCCTTAAGAGTTATCCGGGCTTGCAGGGAGCTTGGGATACGGACTGTTGCGGTTTATTCCGAAGCTGATAAAGATTCCATGCATGTGCGCTTTGCCGATGAGGCGATTTGTATCGGCAAGCCCAAGAGCTCGGAAAGCTACCTTAATATCCCGGCAATTATCAGCGCCGCTGAAATAGCGGACGTTGACGCTGTTCACCCCGGGTACGGATTTCTATCGGAGCGGGCGCATTTTGCCGAAATCTGCGAGTCATGCAAGATAACCTTTATTGGTCCTCCGCCTTTAGCTATAACCAAAATGGGCGATAAATCAGTTGCCAAGGATACGATGAAGCAGGCAAAAGTTCCTACGGTGCCGGGAAGCGACGGCGTAGTAAAGAACGAGCAGGACGCGATCAAGATAGCGGAAAAAATTGACTATCCCGTAATGATAAAAGCTTCAGCCGGAGGCGGCGGCAAGGGCATGCGTATCGCTCACAACCGTCCGAGCCTGGTTTCCAATTTACAGACCGCGCAAACCGAAGCCCAGGCCGCTTTTGGCAATAATGAGGTCTATATTGAAAAGTATATCGACGGAGCGCGGCATATTGAGGTGCAGATTTTGGCAGACAAGTTTGGCAATACCATTCACCTTAGAGAGCGCGAATGTTCAATCCAGAGGAGGCACCAGAAATTGATCGAAGAGACGCCCTCTCCGGCCATAAACAAAAAAACAAGAGAGAAAATGGGCGAAGCTGCAATAAAAGCAGCCAAGGCAGTCGGCTACCATAGCGCCGGGACAGTTGAGTTCATTTTTGATAAAGACGGCAATTTCTATTTTATGGAGATGAACACACGCATCCAAGTCGAGCATCCCATTACGGAATTAATCACAGGCGTTGATTTAGTCAAAGAGCAAATCCGCGTTGCCGCAGGGGAAAAGTTAAAAATTACCCAAAAAGATATTACCTGTAGCGGCCACGCTATTGAATGCCGGATTAATGCCGAAGACCCGGATAATAATTTCATGCCCTCACCAGGCAAGGTTACGTTTTATCATCCATCGGGAGGTTTGGGCGTGCGCGTTGATTCA
>VGKM01000064.1 GCA_016867005.1 Candidatus Omnitrophota bacterium
TGAGGAGTTATCTTAAGATTAGCCTCCCGGCACTTATTGCGGAATATGTCGCCTGTATCTAGGACTTGTTTATCCATGATTGATACTATATTAGAAATGATTACTATTTGTTAAGAGTTTTTTGTGTAAAAAATAAGAGGCCCTGCTTTTAATGATTTTAAAAGCAAGGCCTCTGGCGGTAAATTTAATTACACCGCTGCAAACTTTTCTCTTTTTCTTGCTGCTTGAGCCACTGCTACCATTACTCCCCAGATAATGAAGATAATTAAGGTCATCGGAACGCCAATCTTTATCATTTCCGGCCAAACCTCAGGCAAACTTGCGGTCAGAAACGGCGGATAGAGGACAACTTCGCCGTGCGCGATATGCTCCACCGCCAACATTGCCACTCCGCCCCACAACATCGAATTCAACCAATTGAGGTGATATTTTTTAGGAACCTTTTTACCTATAGCAGTAGTTACTATTACCACGGCTGCTGGAACAGCAAAGCAAGCCATACCTACCTCCTTTTTAAGTTTGAGATTAATAATGAAATACCCCAGATTGCAAATACAGGCACTATCATTATAATACCTAACATAGCGCTGTTAGCAATCATCCCATCGGTAGTTTTCTCTAAGAAAGCGCCTCCCTCATATCCTAAGATATGGTCAACAAGAATCATTGCTGCCGCTCCCCAAAGCATTAAAGCCAGAAAACCTAACTTATAATCCTTAGGCAAAGCAAACTTACCTAAAGTGGCTCCCATTGCCGCAATAGAAGTTGTTACCAACCACATTTCCCACCTCCTTTTTCACAATAGTGAATCCACCCTGTCCATAAGGATGGGCGAGTGTGCGCTTGCTGCGCAACCGGCCAATCCGATAAGCCAGAAAGGCAATGGTTTGGCTTCCTCTAGCCAAAGCCATATGGCCGGGCATTAAAAGTCTAACTGCGCCCTCATGCCGCCGACAAAAATACCGCTTGTATCATCTGCAACATCCTTGCCAAACGGATTCCAGATATATTGGAAATCTGGGCTAAGCGATAAATGGTCGTTGACATGGATTCTATAATACGCCTCCAAATGGCCTTCAGATTTTGCCTTTGGGCCTGTGATCTGAGTCGTGTATTTCTTATAATCATCTGATGGAATAACCTGACCGGCTGCAAACGCAAAAACGTCCTTTTCCCTGCCCCAGGGCTTGCCTTCTATCTGTAGGCCAGCGCTCCAGGAATGCTCAAGAGAATAATTCAATCCGCCTGTTGCCGTAATGTCGGGGTTGTAAACCTTCGGGTTCTGCCAGCCGTAGCGGGTAAAGAGCGTCGCCATATCGGTGACTTTCTGGTCAAAACTCAAGCCAAAACCATAGGCAGCCTCTTTGGCCTTTTCAGCATCCGACCACTTTGTATGATACACATTGTTGTTCCATCCGTAGAAGCGGTAATTGCCCGGAAGCGCGAAGAAATTAGTCTTAAAATGCGCCTGGCCGATATTGAAAAGGTTATCCCCGATTTTTTCCCAATCGCTATTCCCGTCAAATACGCCGTATCCTAATTCCAACCACTCAAGCGGCATATACGCTAAGCGAATACCTGCGGTGTTATCCGAGAATTCGATTGTAGGCGAATTGCGAAATATCCTGCCCAAGAATTGAGTCGTTTCGTCATTAGCGGCATCGTTATTATCAAAATAAGCGGTCGGGTCAAGCTTGCCGAATGTTAAAGCAACTTTATCTTTGCATAGGGCCTGCTCATACCAAAGCTCGGTAAGACGAAGATTATTATCGTTATCAGCATCACGATTTACGTTGGAGTAAAGTGTCAGATTATCTTCTAAGCCGTTGCCTTGCCCTACCTCAAAATGTAAAAACGCCTTGCCTGCCGCCTCCTTAAATTCCTTACCTAAAGTAATATCTGCCGAATAAGAAGCATCCATGCGGCTTTCCTTCTTCGTCGCGTCAGCAGCTGCATTATTAGTATTGCCCGTTCCTTGTACGACCATCGTAGCCCCTGCCCCGATCTCTAAACCTTCGGCAATGCTGATCGGCGCACCTGCCTGACGGTGCAGGTCAGTATCGAATTGGGAGAGCCTTGATTCATAAGCGGCGATCTTTTTATTCTGATCCAAGATGCACTGTTTCTGCTCATTCATGCGTTTATCGTATTCGCCGAGCTTCTTCTCCAGGGCTAAAACCCTATCCTCCAGTTGTTGATACTTTTCGAGGCTTACGTAACCTTCGGCAAAAGCGCTTGATACCGCAAAACAACCTAATATAAACATGAAGATTAAGAACCTGCGTAACATTTCCATCTCCTTTCGTGCTACTTTTATTGTATTCGTGTTACTAATAGGTAAAAAAATAATACGGCCTAAATATCTTTCCCGGCAGTCGACATGCTCAATGTCCCGTGCTTCACCCCCTTTACTGATTTTAAACTGTCGGCTAACTTTTGGGCTTCTTTCGGTGAACCCTGTACCGCGATTATCTCCAGGCAATTGTTATGATCCAAATGAACGTGCTGGGAAGAAATTATTATTCCGCCGAATTCATGCTGGATATCCATAAGCTTATTCACCAGCTCTCTCTTGTGGTGATCGTAAATAAGGGTAATGGCGCCAGCGACTTCCTGCCCGCCCTGCCATTGCTTCTGCACAAGTTCCTGGCGGATTAAATCACGGAAGGCTTCGGACCGGCTTGTATAATTCTTGTCTTTGGTGAGGCGATCGAATTTTTCCAGCAGATCTTGCTCTAAAGATATCCCAAAACGCACTAATTTGCCCATTAATTCTCCTGTGTTACGAATATAAGAATAGTAATACTGATAAGCCGCCTTGTCAACAAAAATTACGGGCAGCTTCTTTTATCTCATAAATCTATTAGGTAAGTTTTAATAAATTTATCACCCGACTATTTTTCTGCGATAACGAGTATTTCAAAATCTTCCGTGGTCAGCTTGTCATTTCTGGAGTATGCCCTAATATCCCTGCTACAAGCCCTAACAGAATTAACATTGCTTGCGTCATCTTTGGCCCTCCGCATCAACCCATAGCGCAAGTGCCGCCGCCAAGCTTTATCTTATATAATTTTTTGTTGTAAGGTAATTTCATCAATAACATCCCCATAAGGCAATTATCTGTTAAGCCGGAGAAAATGAGTCCGCAGCTAACAAATATCGGGAGAAAAATAAAGGCCCAATGCGTAAACCACGACAGGAGTATGCCCAACAACACCAAGCTACCGGCGATAAGCCTCACCTGGCGCTCTAACGACACGCCTCCTTCGCCTTTGATAGCGGGCAGGCCTTCTTTTTGCCAGCTCGTCATGCCACCTCGCATTACTTTAATGCCATGGATGCCTGATTGTATAAGCATATCAGCGGCCATAGGCGAACGATTGCCGGTGCGACAAAAGACTATGTAACTTTGACCGGGCTTGCTTAGATCATTCATTTTGAACGAAAGCATATCTATAGGGATATTTATTGAGTCTTTAATATGCACCTGGCTGAATTCTAATGCGGAACGCACGTCCAATAATTTAATTTCCGGATTATTTTCTACGAGCGATAGAGCGGCTTTCGGAGAAATCATCTCTAAGGCCGCGGCCTCGCCTTTTTGGTTGACGCGCACGATATTGTCTATATTAAAAGGCTTGGGGATACTCTTTGCGCGCATGTTTTTGACAAACGCCTCTTTGTCTGTTGCTTTTAAGAAAGGATTTGTTTCTTTTTCTTTCTTAAGTGTCGATGAGCGGATTTCATGATAGTCATGCCCGGGGAAAATCATAGTAGCATCAGGAAGAGCTTTAATCTTCTGCAGCGTATCAAACATTGATTCAGGAGAACCGTTTTGAAAATCCGTGCGTCCGACGCTACCAATCAAAAGGACATCCCCGGTAAATAATTTATTATCGACATATAAACTCGCAGCGTCATCTGTATGCCCCGGAGTGTGCATAACTTTAATCGTGACTAAACCTAGGGCTATTTGATCATTATCTCTAAGGCGTTGGCCTGCAACGCTGGAAATCGCCTTTTCATGCATTAAGAGCAAAGCGCCGTAATTCTTCTTCAGCACCGAAGCAAGCGAGAAATGATCGGCATGGGTATGAGTATCAACGATGTATTTTAGGCTTAATCTCTTTTTGCCGAGATAATCCGCATACTCTTCCTGCAGGCTGATATGCGGGTCAATGATCAAGGCTTCGGCGCCATAACTCAATACATAAGAATAGCAGCTTCCTGCCGTAAATTGTTTAAACTCTAGATTAGCCATATGCACCTCCAAAAGATTAAATGAAACAGCTTAGAATGTCCTGCGCCCCGGGGGCGGTATAGGTAGAATATCTTCATAAACATCGAAGATGTCTTCTCGTTCCATATGCAGAAAATGGCCCGCACCTTTTACAATCTTTACTTCGCAATTAGGGATTTGGGAAGCTAGAAAATTAACGTCTTCTAAGTCAATAATCGTATCTTTCTCTCCGTGGATCAGGAAGGTTTCTGCCGTGATATTTGAAAGATTGATTAAATCGCCTATCTTTTTTGTCGATATCACGAATAAACCATGCTCATAAAACGCCCGCAGGTTCTCTCCGCTCATAGTTTGAAACTGGTTGACAATTTTCTTCTTAATGTTATCGGGGAGGTTTTGGCCGAAGCTTTCTATCAAGATATCAGCCATTTTTTGCCTGTCCCGATGGTCTATCTTAGAACCCATCCGGATTGTTTCAACCATCTTATCATTTGCTTTTGTCCCAAGGCTTGCTAAACATAATTTCTTTGCCGCATTGTGATACTGCGAGGCAAATGCCATCGCCACTATCCCTCCCCATGAAGCAGAACATATCGTCATGTTGTTATTTGCGCCTGTGGCTTTTTTGACCTCGAGTAAAATATCTACCTGCTCATCCAATGTGACGAAAACAGGCCCTGAGACAACCTTTCCTTTGCCCTGGCCGGGAAAATCAAAAAGAACCAACCGATAATAAGGGGCGTAACGGCAGATAAAACTATGCCACATTGCCATAGACTGCTGCACCCCGTTAATACATACAATATGCGGCCCGTCATTCTCGTAAATCCGATAAGGGACTAAGAACCTGCCTTTCTCAATTATTCCTTTTATGATTGCTGGACTATGACGCATATATTTTAATATTTCCTTTCGTGCCTGCGCAGGCAGGCGCTTACTTCTTTGAGAAATACCCCTGGGAGAACCCAGATTCAACGTGCCAGCATCTATTATAGCCCAAGTAACCTTGATGGCAACCAAAATCGGCCATTCCCATAGGCCGCGCCCAAGTAAAAATGTCCGCCCAGCAAGGGCGGACATTTTCTGAAGAAGCGTTAAATCAGGTTACTTACCTAACAGCAAATTCAGCTCAGTCACATGTTCCTGCTCATCCATAATCACGTGCCTGATCTGGTGTTCCAGGGTTTCAAACTCATACTGCAAACTCTTCTTGCTATCTATTACTTTCTGATAAATCTGCTTGTAGAAATCAACCGCGTCTTTCTCGCCCTTAAGGTTAACTTTTAGGATATCTTTTATATCCTTTGCCTTGAATGTCTCAGCAAGGTTCATCGAAGGCGCGCCGCCAAGAAACGCCGCAATTAACTCACGAAAGATACCTTCATGCTTAAGCTCATCCCCTGCAATTTCCTTTAATCTTTCGATTATCGGCTCAGCGCCCAGGCCGTTGATCGCTTCTGCGTGAGCAAGATACTGGATCCTCGCAGAATATTCAAGCTCTAACGCGTGATTCAACATCCCAATTAATTCTTTTTTTACATCAGGCATCTTTTTTCTCCTTTCTTTCAAAGAATATTTTGTAAGGTATTTTACCATAAGAAGATAAGGCGCCCAAACGTTATCGGGCGCCTTATCTTCTCTAGGTTGCCATACCAATAATCTTATTTTACTTAAAACTCTCTTGATGCGCAGTTCAACGAAGAAGAACGGAATTCTATTTTTTTAATATTCAACTTGTCTTTCAATAGTTCATAGAATACCGTACAGAACCATTCGCAAGTAGATGGACCTTTGCTGACAGCGACTCTGCTTTCAGGAAACGATTTTACCAGCTCATGGTTGAGAGCTTTTGCAGGCGTCCCAAATCTATTCGTTGTACCTTTCATTCCTGTTTTCTCATATCCTTGCAAAACTAAATCAAGCAAGGGATCGCCTTCTTGAAAAATCGTTGCATGCATGAAGTTATCGGCTACTGCCCATGCTAATTTTTGTGCCTCTTTTACTGGGTAGGCATAATTATGTTTATTTAACTCCCCCTCAATTTCGATCGTTAGCAATCCCGAATGTCCATGAAGATAGCTTGCCTCTCCCGAATAATTCATAAATCTGTGCGCATACTGAAAATCAAGTTTTACTATTGATCTGTACTTTTCGTTTGACATGATAATCCTCCTTTTAATTGGTTGTATTTTCTTTTTTCATCTCCATTACTATTCGCGTAAATCACCAAATGTTTTCTAATCAAGCGCCTCCTTTCGTGACTACTCTTAAATCGTAATTACTACGACTTACAGGTTAAAAAAAATTACCTCTTGCATGAATCGCAGAGGCCTTCTAAAACTACCTTTTTGCCGGTTACGG
>VGKM01000065.1 GCA_016867005.1 Candidatus Omnitrophota bacterium
TATACAGGCTCCCCACACAAGCCCGGCCCCAAAAGCATCCAAAAGCACAACGCTGCCTTTTTTGATCCTACCTTCCCTTACTGCTTCGCATAAAGCCGTGGCCGTGGAAGCTGAAGACATATTACCGCACTTCTCAATATTAAGGTAGATCTTCTCTGCCGAAAGGCCTAATTTTCTTGCTACCTGAGTAATAATCCTGATATTTGCCTGGTGAGGAATAACAAGATCGATATCTCCGGCTTTCAGGCCTGCGCGCTCTAAAGCAACACAAGCTGCCTCATGCATAGCTTTAATTGCTAATTTAAATAATTCATTGCCCCGCATTTTTATAAAATGCATCTTCTTATCCAGGGTTTCTTTTGAAGCCGGCATCCTCGAGCCTCCTGCCGGTATCATCAAAATATCGTAAATAGAACCATCCCCCCCTAAATAGCTTGAAAGTATGCCTCCTGATTTGGTTTCCGACAAAACCGCGGCACCCGCTCCGTCACCGAATAAAACACAGGTATTCCTGTCTTCCCAGTCGGTAACCCCGGAAAGGGTTTCGGCTCCGATAACCAAAGCGTTTTTGCATGCACCTCGCGCTATAAACTGGCTGGCAACAACCAAAGCATAAACAAACCCGGCGCAGGCAGCTGAAATATCAAAACTGATAGCATTGCTGGCACCCAAGGCGTTTTGGACAATACAGGCAGTGGAAGGAAACTGCATATCAGGCGTAATTGTCGCGACAATAATCAAGTCCACATTTTCCGGTTTGACTTTTGCTTCTTTAAGCGCTTCAAGGCCAGCTTTAATCGCCAAGTCAGATGTAGCCTCGTTTTTTGCGGCTATCCTTCTTTCCTTAATGCCGGTGCGCGTTGTGATCCATTCATCAGAAGTATCAACCATCTTTTCCAGGTCCTTATTTGAAAGGACCTTCTTAGGAAGATACTCACCTACGCCGATTATGCCTACTCTTTTCATTTTATTAAGATTTTGGTATGTTGTTTTGCGGAGGGTTAACTGCTTCCAGTATTTTATTGTTTACCTGCCTCTCAACCTCTTCACCAGCCACACGGATCGCGTTCTTGATCGCTTTCACATTAGAACGCCCATGCCCGATGATCACCACACCGTCAACGCCCAAAAGAAGCGCTCCGCCGTATTCCGAATAATCGAGTTCTTTCTTAAAATTTTTCAGGCGCCCCTTTAATAAGACCAGGGCGAGTTTCTCCAGAAAGTTGCTCTTTAATAAATTGCGTTTTAAGAAAACCTGAATGGCTTCTGCGGTACCTTCCGTAACCTTCAAGGCAATATTACCCACAAAGCCGTCGCAAATAATAATATCGCATTTACCGGAAAACATGGCCTTTCCTTCAACATTGCCGACAAAATTAATCGGGCTGTTAGAAAGCAGGTCATATGTCTCTTTCAAAAACTCGGTGCCCTTGGTTTCTTCTTCGCCGATATTTAACAATCCTACGCTTGGATTGGTTATGCCAAATATATTTTCCATATAAGCCCTTCCCATAATGGCATATTGTAATAAATGGAGCGGCTTTGGGTCGATATTGGCGCCGACATCGACAATCAGCGATATGCCTTTTAAAGTGGGAGTGATAATCGCAATGCCCGGCCGCTCGATCCCGGATAAAAGGCCCAGCCCTAAAGTAGCGGCGCATACAACCGCACCGGTATTTCCGGCGCTGAAGAACGCGTCGCCTTTTCCTTCTTTTAAAAGATTTATACCTACGACTATGGAAGAATTCCTTTTTCTGCGGACACTGGTAGCCGGAGACTCGTGCATCTCAATCACTTCAAGGGCATGCCGCACGGAGATCCTGTCTCCGGAATATCTGGATTTTTGAAGCAATGCTTTTATCCTCGTTTCGTCACCGACAAGGACAATTTCAATATTAGGCGATTCTGACACAGCTGCAACCACGCCTTGGATAACCAGCTCGGGCGCATAATCACCGCCCATTGCATCTACAACGATTCTCATGATTACCTTCCTTACCTCTTGGGATATAGTGCTCCGGTTAGAACGGTTTACAGCGAATCAAAGAGGCATGCCTTATTAACGCGGCTTCTTCTTGCTCTCTTTTACCTTGACCTCAACAACCTGCCTGCCTTGATAAAATCCGCAGACCTTACAGACGCGATGAGTTAATTTCGGCGTCTTGCATTGAGGGCATTTGCTGAAACTCATTTTGGATAATTTCCAGTGCGTACGGCGCCTTCGGCCGCGCGCTTTCGAATGCCGTTGTTTAGGTAGTGCCACAGGTGCAACCTCCTTCGTTCAGGTTTTTTCCGCATTTAGGGCATAGCCCCAAACAGCCGTTTTTACATAGCGGCTTTATCGGATAATCAAGGATGATCTCTTCTCTGATATCCGGATTAAAATCTATAAACTGGTCTTGTTTTTCCGCCTGGTAATTAAGTTTAAAGTCCTTGTGAAAATCATAATCAAATTGCTCAAGGCAGCGGCCGCAGACCAAAATCATGCCGGCATCTAATGTTACCTGCGCCGAAACGGCATTTGTAATCCGGCTGACAAAGGCCTTGACTCTTACCGGGGTACGGAATCTGACTTCTGTGGTTTCCAGGTCTAGTTCTTTTTCCTGAAGAGATTCTTCAATCTCTAAGCCCTCGGCAGGAATTTGATTGATATTGATTCTCATTTAAACTTGTTTTTCAATGCCTTTTCCACAAAATCCGGTACAAAACTCGATAAGTCCGCACCCAAAGATGATGCCTCTTTAAGAAGCTTAGAGGAGATATAGCTGTATGATTCATGGGGCATCAGGAAAATCGTTTCCACTTGCGCATTGAACTTTCTGTTAGTAAGCGCCATTTGAAACTCATATTCAAAGTCGGAAATCATCCGCAACCCCCGGATCAAAACTTTAGTTTTATGCTTACGCGCATAATCAACTACCAGCCCGTCAAAATCTACTACGCTGACGCCATTAATATCTTCTGTTGCCCTCTTTAACATGCATACTCTCTCTTTAACGCTAAACAAGGGCCTTTTATGGGGATTATGTGCAACCGCCACAATAAGTTCGCCGAATACCTCTACTGCGCGCTTTATAAGATCAATATGCCCGTAAGTAACAGGGTCAAAACTTCCCGGATACAGTGCTTTCTGGCACATCTTAAGCCTTTCTATAGAACGACAACACAGTATCGCCGTACTTCGAACGCTTTAATAAACTTAAAACTCCCAGATTATCTGGGAGGTCATCTTTAGAATAATGCTGCACTACCATTATTCCATTGGGCGCTAATATATCATAAGCGTTTATAATTTGCAAGGTTTTTTTTGGGATATCCTTATAATACGGCGGGTCAATGAATATGATATCAAACGACTTTTTATCATTAAATAATGCCTCTACCGCTTTTTCAACGGATAAAGTGATGATACGGCATCCTGCTGCCTTAAGCATCTCCAAATTCTTCCTGATTACCTGGACGCATTCTCTCTGGTTTTCCACAAAAACTATGCTGGATGCCCCTCTTGACTTTGCTTCAAGCCCTACTGCGGCGGACCCGGCAAACAGTTCCAGAAAAGATAATCCTTCTATATCGCCCAATATATCAAACACTGCTTTCCTTACTTTATTCTGGGTAGGCCTGATCCCCTTAGGGCTGGCCAGGTTTCTTCCTTTATATATTCCTGTCGTAATCCGCATATTATCCTACGATCATTAATTTTTCGTACTCGGGAAACCTCTGTAATAATTTATTCTTTAACAATGAATTCTGGTGCAGGAGAAGCTTGGGGTCAACTGACAAAACCCTATTCGCCTCTTCCCGGGCTATCTTAAGCAATTGCAGCTGTGTCAGAGGATTGGCGATCTTTAACTCAGTAAGGCCGGACTGGCGCGTACCGAAGAACTCTCCGGGGCCGCGTATCTTTAAGTCCTCTTCGGCAATGCTAAAACCGTCGCTATGGTCTACCATTGCTTTAATACGTGCGCCTGCTTCTTCGGTCTTGATATCTGAAAGTAAAATACAATAGGATTCTGCACTGCCTCTTCCGACCCTGCCCCTTAACTGATGCAGCTGGCTCAAACCAAAACGCTCTGCATGTTCTATGACCATACAAGTAGCATTAGGTATATCTATGCCCACCTCCAATACAGTAGTCGCGACCAAAATATCCAGGTTTTTATTGCGGAAATCCGACATTAAATTCTTTTGTTCTTCTTCGGATAATTTTCCATGGATCAACCCAAGCTTAAATCCTTTGAATTCTCCCGATTTAAGCCGGGCAAAGCATTTTTTTGCTCCGGCCATGTCCAAGGCAAACGATTCCTCGATTACAGGATACACTATAAATGCCTGATGCCCAAGCCCTAATTGCCCCCTGACGATCTCAAATGCCCTGGCCTCTTGGTCTTTAGAAAAGCTTATGGTCTTAACCGGTTTCCTCCCGGCAGGCATTTCATTGATCACCGAAACATCCAGGTCGCCATATAAGGTAATCGCCAAAGTCCGCGGGATAGGCGTCGCAGTCATAATCAAGCAGTCAGGATTAGGGCCTTTTTTGGGCAATAATGCGCGTTGTCCGACGCCAAACTTATGCTGTTCATCGATAACAACTAATCCCAGATTTTTAAAAACCAATCCTTCTTCCAGAAGCGCATGCGTGCCGATCACTAAACTAACCTTGCCTTCTTTGATCTTCTTAAGAAATACATCCTTTTCTTTTTTACTTACGCTGCCGGTTATAAGCGCTGTCTTGATCAACTTCTGCTGAGAGCTGATTTTCTCATAATGCTGCCTTGCCAATATTTCGGTAGGGGCCATAAAAACCGCCTGATAACCTCCATCGATTGCAAAAAAAGCACAGATAACACTAACAACGGTCTTTCCTGAACCGACATCTCCCTGCAATAACCTTTGCATGGGTTGCGGCAGGGACATATCCTTCCTTATTTCATCAATAACTTTATTTTGAGACGCGGTTAATTTAAAAGGAAGGGTTTTTATGTAATCCTCTGCCAGCTTGCCTCCGGTGTTATGGGCAATCCCGGTTTTTTCTTTCCTTTTTAATTTTCTCAGGATAAGAGGCAGCTGAAAAATGAAGAATTCTTCAAAAGCAAGCCGCCGGTAGGCCTCTTTTTGCATTTCGAAACTTTCCGGAAAATGAATATTTAGAAGCGCCTTTGCCAGATTAAAAAGGTTATTCCTGGACCTGGTATCAAAGGGAAGAAAATCCTGTATCTTAGGCAGGCACTCATCGAGCGTCTTTTTTATTACCGCCCTGAAATATCTCTGTGTCATGCCTTCGGGCAGCCGATAAACAGGCACGAGCCTGCCGAGGTCAAGGGATGTCTCCTCCTCTTCTTTTATAATCTCAAACTCAGGGGAGTTTAACTGAAGCTTCTTGCCATAACGCTCTGCCTTGCCGGAAAGGATCAGGCTTTCTCCCACCTGAAAATATTCTTTAAGATACGGCTGATTAAACCATACGCAATAAACTTTACCGGAATCATCTCCGACTGCCACTTCCGTAATGACAAAGCTCCTGCGACGGAAAGAGCTGCGCTGGCCTTTTGCCAGGACCTTTGCTTTAATAGTCTGTACCTGGCCTTCTTTTATTTCTGAAATAGGGGTAAAACTCGTGCGGTCTTCATAACGCCGGGGGAAATAATACAGCAGGTCTTCAATTACGGCGATGCCGAGTTTGGATAGGTCTTTTGCCCGCTTCGGGCCGATGCCTTTAAGGTATTGAACGGATACATGAAAATAGTTTTCCATTGATGGGGCATTACACAATAAGCCTAAAGAGTGGTTTGCTCAGCGTCAGGAAAAGTTTGCTTAGGAGGCGGCTTTATTTTTCCTTGTTTAACCTGGATTTTAAAAGCATCGGTAGTAAAACTATTTTTTCCGGAATTCACCTCAGCCGGTTTTATTTGGAGTTCGCCTGCTTTAAGCGGCAGGAGCACAAAAGCAAATATCGTCGTATTCTTTTTACCCTCTGCGGAAAACTGCACCGAAGAAGACTGGACCTGGGAAATTACCCTGAAATCATCCAGCTTTGGAAGCT
Organism: Candidatus Omnitrophota bacterium; assembly: GCA_016867005.1. Classification (GTDB taxonomy): domain Bacteria; phylum Omnitrophota; class Gorgyraeia; order Gygaellales; family Profunditerraquicolaceae; genus VGKM01. The sequence continues at coordinate 6,047 of VGKM01000065.1, forward strand.
TCAGCTTGGGGGGATTTTCTTTGGAATAAACAACGATTACCTTATAAGTCAGCACTTCATCGGTAGTCAGGTTTTTTTTGTCTATCTCTGCCTTTACCGAAATATCCGCAAGGCAGGGATAAGCAGAAACGAGCATTAAGAATACCGATAAGAAGATTATTCTTTTCATGTAAATATTATACTACAACTTTGACAATTCTTCAATTATGCCGGACATTTCTTTTTTTGTCTTTGCGCGGCAGCATTTTTCCCGGAGTTTTCTTGACCCGGAGAAACCCTTGGTATACCAGGCAAAGAATTTACGGAACAATACGGCCCCTCCTCTTTCTCCGTAAAAATCTATACAGGAATTCAAATGCTCAACAATCGTATCAATAATTTCTTTTTCGGACGGCCGGGGTACAATGGCCCCGTCTTTTAAAAACCGGCTGATTTCTTTAAAAATCCATGGGTTGCCCAAAGCGCCCCTTGCCACTG
>VGKM01000066.1 GCA_016867005.1 Candidatus Omnitrophota bacterium
AGAATCCATGGTTACAAAAATAAACTGGGTGATTTCCCCCCTATACCCCTTCGAGTTAAATTTTACTTCGATGCTGGTGCTGTCTCCGGGTTTTATTTTTTTCTTTTTTACTTCCGCAACAGTGCAGCCGCAGGAAGACGTTATATCCCTGATTTCAAGGTCCTTGCGCGAATAATTCCTAAGCAGGAATTTATGTTTTGCGACCGCGCCTTCCTTGAGCGTACCGAAGTTCCAGGTCCGTTCAGGGTCGGTTTTGACAAATTCGTCGATAGTCGCGGTATCTTTTCCTTCTGAACAAAATGCTAAAACGGGGCAAGATAAGAAAAAGAAGGCCGCGAAATAAATGTTCTTATTCATCATGCCCTCCAGATTATAAATACCCCCAAACCAAAGAATAATACTGCCATCAGTATCTTGATCAGCCCCAGGTGTTTTTGCAGGAACCTTGAGAACGTTACAGAAGTCATGCCTGTAATGCTCAGGAGAAATATGATTATTAAAGGCAGGACAAACAAAAAGTTGTAAAAAATAAGGTAGCCCAATGCCTCAAGCTTCATCCGGGAATTTTTCAGGATAAAGCTTATTGTCGGCAGATATGTCTGCCCCGTACAAACTGCCTCCAATAGCGAAACAAGAAAACCCGTGATAAATGCGCTGGAAACCAGGATGATAAAAGTTTTATTCTCCGGCCCGCTGCTGCGCTTATCTTTTCTGTGAAACAATCCGATTACATAATGGACCTGGTTTTTAACCGATTTCGGCAGCTGCAGGATAAGGCCCTGGGTTTGGCCGGTCTTTTTGAATACAAAAAAATCATAAAGCGCAAGCACTCCCAATACGATACTGAATATGCCGATGAAAAAATTGATCATGCGGGAAAACAACCAAAATCCTTCAAGGCGGTAGAAAAACCCGAATAACCCCAAGCCGATTAAACAGTAGGTCGCAAATACTGCCGAAATAAAAGAAATCCCGATAACAAAAAGCTGCTTTTTTCTATACCCCTGCAGGGCCAGGAATGAAATAAAAAAGACAATAACGGTGAAAGCACAGGGGTTTATGCCGTCGATAAGCCCGGCAAAAGCCACGACTAACGGCTGAAACTGCCTAAAACGCTCCTCAAGGTCAACTGGCGAGACGCCCTCGGGGGGCATGGGATTTCTTATCGCCGACCGGATAAATGCATCCAATGCCTTATCATCAAAATGGCTGTCGCCGTATAGAAAATGGCCGTTCAGGAAAAATACCGGCAAAACTATCTTCCGCTTATCCCCGAATTTTTCTTTTAAACCCAGAAGAAATTTATAATTTTCGACTTCCGCAATGTCTTTATATTGGATATTGAGGCGGCCGCTGTAAACACTTTCTACGCGCGGCATCAGGCCTTTTTTGGCCTTAATGCAGCTCGAACAGGAATGGGTATGAAAAAAAATCAATTCATCAGGCGCGGCCTTTGAGGAATTGGCGATAAAAAAGCTAAAAAGTACAAAAAAGATTGTAAACCGGATTCTATGCATGTTGCGGTTTTTTAACCATTGGAGCGCGTGGCGTCGGAAATGATTTTCAGGATTTCCTTCTTGTTTTTTGCCTTTTTCAGCAGCTCAACGATAAACTTATCTTTAAGCAGGTGAGAGATGTCTGCAAGTATTTTTAAGTGCCCGCCGACCTCGTTCTTAGGCGAAGCAAGGGCAAAAAATAAGTAAGTTTTCTCTCCGTCTAAGGCGCCGAAATCTATCCCCGAATCTTTACGGCCGAATATAAGAGTAAAATCACGCACCATATCTGATTTTGCGTGGGGTATCGCAAGCCCTCCTCCGATCCCGGTAGAGCCCAGCTTTTCCCTTTCCACCATTGCCTTTAAAAACGCCTTTTTATTCTTAAGTTGTTTTGACCTGGCAATTAAATCAACCAGCTCGATCATGATTGATTTCTTATCGTTCTCCTGGAGCTCCAGATTGATTAACTTTTCCTTCAAAAGGCCTGATATGCTTATTTTGTCGCTTTTCTTTGATGCCATAGCCACCATTATGGATATATTTCATCACTTTGTCAAGGGCGGGTTTTATTTTGGCTTGCCGTATCAATACAAGAGGCGGCAGCTGCAGGAAGGCCGTCGTTCAAAACAAGGTTTAAAATATCTTTTTTGGCATTTGTAAAAGTGATGCTCTCCCAGTCAGAATATTGTTCCTGTATAGCCTCTTTAAGGGAAGCAGCGCCGGTCCTTATTAATTCCTGGTTGGAAATAAAACTGTAGTTGCCGCCTTCTTTAAAAATGCAAATTGCATGCTGCTGATTAAGGCCGGTAAATTTTATAATTAAAATGTCGCTTTGTATGCCCATTGTATTCAGCATGTCCTGAGCCAATATTGCAAAATCTTCACAGTCACCTTTCTTTAGTTCCAGTGTTTCTGAAGCATTTTGCCAGGTATCAGGCATTTCTGTTTCATACTTAAAGTCGGTAAAAAACCACTGCGCCAATTGTTCAGGAGTAGAGATTGAAGCAATGGCCAGGGCCTGATTCTGGCTAAAACAAAAAGAAGGGGCCGAAAAGACAGATAAGATTATTCCTGCTATCACTGCGGCTGCTTTTATCTGTCTTACTGCTCTCTTTTCCATCTCTTTCCCCTCCATTTTGAGTATAGCACATTTTCTACATTTATCAAGGAAAAATGTAGTAAAATGTAGAAATAAGTGGTATCATTTTAAATGAGACGTAAGCTACTGCTATATATAGCTTTAGATAGTGTTTTGTGAATAATTTGTTCTTCGCAACTTCAGTTATCTACAAAATTACCCATAAAATCAATTAGAATGTAGAAATTTATCTTGACAAATGAATTTATTTGAGTTACACTTTTATTGGAGGCAATTATGGATTTGAGCGAGAAAATTAAAGAGATCAGGAAAGAAAAACATATGACCAGAGAAGGCCTGTATGAAAAATTACACAGCGTCTTTGGCGAAAAAACTATAAAGCCAAATTCCATATGGCGCATTGAAAGCGGCCTTACTTCTGCCCGGCCTTCAAGCTTACATCAGATCTGCGTTGGATTAGGGGTCAGTTTAAAAGATATGCTTCAGGGAGTGGCTAGCGAGCCAAAGCTTGTTGAAAAAAGTATTAAGGGCAGGAGAACGGATGAGTTTGTTTATAATGACCTTGCCAAAGCTGAGATTTTAAGTTCACCGGGCCTCCCCTTCCTGGCTCAGGAACTTACAATTTTACCCAATGGCTCCACCAACCTCGAAGAAGACCCGATTGAGGTAGGCAAATTCCAGAAATTAGTTTATTGTTTAAGCGGCAAAATTACCTGCACCGTCGGCACGGAAACCCATACCCTTAATAAAGGCGACTCTCTTTCTTTTGAAAGCAACATCCCGCATTATTTCAAGAATGTTTCAGCAAGGAAATCCCGCTGCATCATCATTCAAAACCCTAAATATTTATAAAGTATTATTTTGCGGCCTTCGGCGAGAATTTGTTTCTTTTCTTGAGGACGTCGCAAATCTGCCCGTAGATCACATCGATTGTCGATGGCTTGGTAATATAATCAAGCGCCCCTGTCTTTATTGCCTCTTCCGCGACTGACTGGGCATCCCAGGCGCTGATCATCAACACATCTATATCCGGATAAATTGCTTTTGCTTTTTTTAAAACGTCGATCCCGGAAATGCCGGGCATTTTTATATCAAGCAGTATCAAATCGAAACTGGTATTCTTCAGCGCCTCCAATGCCTCTCTGCCGTCGGAAGCTTCCCTGGTATCACACTCAAGGTGCCTGGAAAGATAACTGCTCAAACTGCGCCTGGCCTCCTGCTCATCATCTACTATCAGAATTTTTGCTTTATCCATATGAATTATTGTAGCACAAAAATAATTTTGGACAACATAAAATCAGAGATATGAAATGACTTCTTCGTTCGTCATATCGGTAAATTCCCGGTAAAAAGAAGCAACCGCAAAAAAGGGTGTGTTATCTACATCTTCCCGAAAAACATCAGTAATCCTATTATAACAAACAGGGATGCCCCGGCATATCTTACAATTTCCGGTTTTAGATAATTTGAGAAGGCCGCTCCGATAAAAACGGAAATCGCGGTAACCACCATATAGGCGGCAACCGAACCGAACCAGACCAAAACAGGCCTTCCGGATTTTGCGGACATGCCTATGCCCACAAGCTGGGTTTTATCAGCTAACTCGGCAAAGAATATGCCTCCGAATGTAGCAAAAAATATTTTCCAGTCCATTTTTTTCTCCGGTTATTCCAGATTCATAATAGTGATCATCGTAAGCTCATTGGTATAGTCGACTTTTTGCGCCTCGACTTCCACTTCAAGCTTGCTTTCCGGGTCCTGAAGGAATTCTGCGATGGACTCGCTGCTTGCCTCGTCAAACCTCATCAACTTGCCTTCGGAAAAAATGCTGTATCCTGACCTCGCATTATTCTCTTCAAGCGCCTTGGCTTTTGAATAAGTTCTGATGAATTTCGGCATATCGGAAACATGCGCTGCCGCGCTTATATTATCGACGATAGTGCCTTGCAATTCCATGCTATCAACATTATCATCTTCCTGCGCATAAGCCAACGACACTGAAAGCATTAAAACTAAACCCAGCAACAAGATTTTTTTCATCTCCCCTCTCCTTTATAGTTAATAAAACGGTTTTTAAAAATTCTCCCAGTGGAGTATTTCTTTAAGGCCCTTTCTTTCGGCGGCCTTAAAACTGCCCTCTTCTTTAGGATAGCCCAAAGAAATCAAGCTGATTAATTTAAATGAAGGCGGGGCTTTTAATAAACGCCGATTTCTCCGGCATACGGTTTTTTGTCACCCGCTACCCAGCAGGAACCGACGCCTAAACCTGCCGCGGCAAGCAGGATGTTTTCCGTAGCCGCACATCCGTCTTCCAGGTAATATTTGGTATCACTGGCAAAAACGGCAATGCAGGCAGCTGCATCGGCAATAAACCGCCCGTTTTCCGCAAGCCCGGCAATTTTCTTTAGTTTTTCTCTTTCGGCGACTACAACGAATTCCCACGGCTCAACACCCCTGGCAGTAGGGGCAAAACGGCCCGCATCTACGATTTTCTCTAAAGTATCCCTGGGAAGCGGCTTGTCCAGGTATGACCTTATGCTTCTTCTGATTTTAATGGCCTCGCTCAGTTCCATTTGCCTCTCCCCTCTAAAAACTAAAGGTATTTCTTAATGCGTTTCAGGATCCTATCCGCAGCTTCTTTATCAGGCGAAACTGCACCGACGCGTATTTCGACTTTTGTAGATTCCTCTGTAACTTTACGTATATCAATCCAGATTTCTTTCCCGTCGCTATATTTGCTTTTTATCTGCGTTACCTCATCCTTCCTGGTTTCTTTTACCAAATCTAATTTTAAAGACCTTAATGACGATTTTGCAGCGCTGATTGTCCGGTCATAGGAAGCGTGGAATTCTTCCGTGAGTTTCCCGGAAAGCCATACTGCTGTACCTGCTCCGCTTGCTGTGCCTGCTACGACCGCAAAACAACCGTACATATTCAGCAATAAAAACCCTGATAAAACCACAACCGCAATATTCTTCAACATGACTTCCTCCTTTTATATCTAAATATTGTAGCCCAAAGAAAAATCTTCTGCAATACAATTATTATTTTGTGCTATAATAATCCGCAAAGGAGAGTAAAGATGAAAAAAACTATGTTATTTTGTTTATTATTTATAGTTATAAGCGCTCCTGTATATTGCGGACAAACAAGCAGGATCCAGCTGAATGACGGCAGTATCATTAATGCCGAGGTCATTTCTTTCCAAAACGGCATCTACACATTAAGGACCGGCAGTTTAGGGGAATTTAAAGTAGATGCGACAAAAGTACAGAAAATTGAATCGGTAAATACATATTCCCCTCCTGTCTCCTTCGGCCCGTCATCCGGCTCCGGCGCAAATATCAGCTATGAAGTGGAAAAATTAAAAACAAAAATGGCAGGCGACCCGGAGATCACCAGTATCGTCACGGGGCTAGTCAGCGACCCGCAGTTCCAGGAGATAGCAAAAGACCCTTCGATCGTAAATGCGGCAAACTCCGGAGACCTGCAGTCGCTTTTATCTAATGAAAAATTCATAGGGCTTGTGAACAACCCCAAAATAAAAGAAATACAGGAAAAATTAAAAAAGTAACCGGCTGCTGATGCAAAAACATTGCGATAAATCCGCGTTTCTGTTAATTATATTGTTCCTGCATGTTGTTTCTTCTTATCCCGGAATAGCCCATTCTGAAACGAATGTTCCAATCCCGCCTAAAAATTTATCTTATTCCCCAGGCAAAGGCATTGAAATAAGCCCGATTGATTTATTAATAAAAGCGGCAGGTACGTTTGTTTTCCAGGGCGCGCCTAACCCGAATAAGCCCGATGTAAACAAAACCGGGACATCGTGGATAGGATACCTGGATTTTGAAAAAAGGTTCGGCGACTGG
>VGKM01000067.1 GCA_016867005.1 Candidatus Omnitrophota bacterium
AAAAGGGAATGGGAGTTATCAAAAAGTCCTTCGGCTGTATTTAGATATAATTTGAGATTAGAAAGAAAGATGGCAGTTGCAAGTGACAAAGTAAAGAGTCAAAGAGAAGGCCTGTCTAAAGAGGCGCGTCTTTCCTTGACCACAGAAGATATTGCTTTCTGTATACACAGGGAAAGAAAACTGATTACCAAGCTTGAAATTGGTATTTCTCCATTTACCATAAGCACTCTTCATTCGCTTATTCTTAGTTTCGCATCCAAGGAAAATTTTACTTTTGATAATGTCTTAAGCGACGATGAAGACAGGTTCGCTTCTTTTGTGAAGCTTTTCTTCAATTCTGAACGGCTTGAGCAGGTACGTAAGATAATCTTAGCCGTAGAAAATATAAATAACCCCAGAGGAGAGCAAATAAGCAATAAGCTTTCTTATGTTAAGCTTGTCCCGAAAGTAATCTTCTCCGGAAATGGGCAGGATGAACGTAAAATAGACGGTGAAGCAATTTCCGTTTTCAGGCATAATTTAAGGCTGATTAGGTTAAGAGGCGAGACGGCAGATGTTATTAAGAAACAAAGGCCGAATATCCAGTTCGGAAAAGATAAAAAGAGGCATGTAGAAATCCATAACATAATCTCGGATGACCTTGGCACAGCCATGCATCGGGAAGGAAGTTTTATCACTTGTTTGGAAACAGGAGATAGGGCGGCCCAGCCGACCATAACAACTATCCATTCATTAATAATTGCATTTTCGAAAGAGGACAAATTCCGTTTGGATGATATTCCTTCAAAGACAAAAGACAGATTCTCTGTTTTGCTTGGATTGCTTTTTGATATAAAGAGCCCGCAAGATACAAAAGCAATGTTAGAAGGTTTCCAAAGAATCGACAATATTGCCTGCAGTGAAAAGGTGTTGAGTAAAACGGCAAAAAGCGCTTTCATCTTTAAACAGAATTTAAGGCGGCTGATCTGGCAGGAGCGGTTCCTTGAACCAAAAATACTCGCTTCAAAGCTCCACATTTCTCCTGATGGGCTTAAGCACTATGTGAAAAATGGAAATTCTATAAATATTATAAAGATACATAATTTAATTCTTACGATAGCCCAGTTAAAAGGCCTTACTTTCAAAGACGTGCTTGGAAAATTGTTGGATAATATGTTACCAACATCTGTTGAATATTTGCAGGCTTCGGGATTTATGGGTAGCCGCGCGCCGGGCATGTTGCGTAACGCATTTTTTGCGGATGGGAGCGGGGCGGAGAGGTTTGGTATGCAGGAGGGGCTAAATAAAATAGAGCCAATGGAATATGTAATTGATACTATTATTTCTTCTTCAAGTTATGAAAGTGGTATAGGGCATTATTCTATCAAACCGAAGAAAGAAATGAAATTGGGCCAAGTGCTGGATTATCTGGAACAGCATCCGAATGATCATTATATGTTCCACTATTTGGAATCTTTGCAAATTGAAGATGATGCAGAAGAAGTTGGTGAGGTGTTAAGAAGATTTAAAATTAAGCCATCCAGCATACTCTTGGGGCTTTTATTAGATGTCAATATCACTAAGTTTACTGAAGTAAAATCGGCCTTAGAAGGTTATTTAACGAGTAATAAAGAAACTGCCATTTCTTTATTAGAAGTACATCATCCAAGCCGGTTAGTTAGGGCTAAAGTAATAAGGCAAGCCGAAAGTAAAGCAAAAACTATCTTAGGCCAAATTTTCCAAATCAATAGGAATAATTTCATTCCTTTGGCAAGCATTCTTGGTAAGATTCCTCTTCCGATATATCCCGATACTTTGATTAAGCTCCAACAGGAGTTTGCTAGAAAATTCGTATCTCTTCCTGAACTCCCTGGTATTTCCGGAGAAGCAAGCGAAATGCACTATTGCACGGGCACAGGATTAAGGTCAAAGAAGCCAAGTGAGACCCTTAAATTGTTAGAACCCATTATTAGTTCATTGGAAATAACGCCACATTGCGACACAATTGAAGGGAAAGTATCGATATGCGCTGTCAAATGGAAGTTCAGCACTAATGCAATTCTAGGAAGAAATAATTATGTTATCAGCGGGATCAATGGCTCTGGTGGCAAAGGGTTATATTTGACTGCGGCACTTTCTTCCGGGCTGATGGAAACAGTCGAAAGGTATTCTGCAGAAATCGGCTCAACTGATAATTGGCCTAACGGGTATGAAGAAAAATTGGAGTTTATTTACGGGAATGCCAGTGATCTTAAGAACAATAATTTAACTATTCTTAATCCTAATCAGATTAATCCCCTGGTCCCTTATGAAGATCAACCGATTTCTTGGGTTAAGGGGCATATACTTACTCAAAAAGGGTTTGAAGATATTTATGTGCCAAACCAGATGGTATTTCTTATGCCGAATTTTGATGAAGTTGAGGTTCTGCAGGATTCTTCCAACGGCCTTGCAGCCGGCAATACCATGAATGAGGCAAAACTACATGCTCTTCTGGAAATAATTGAAAGGGATTCAGACAGGACTATGTTTTATTCTCCAGAGAAGACATTCTATGTAACTGCTGAAAATAAAAATATAAAAGGGCTTTTGGATTTGTTTGAAAAAGAAGGAGTTGTGCTTGAGTTGTTGGATCTTACTTCTGAATTTGGAGTCCCTGCATATCGGGCGCTGATTAGGACACAAAATTCTATGATAAGTGGTTCAGGCGCTCATTTAGACGGAAGCATAGCGGCAATTAGGGCAATATGCGAACTTTTTGGTAAATTCTTAATGTATCCGGCCAAAGAGCGAGACAAAATGAACCGTAATAAAGATAAGGCGATGGCAATAAACACAATTGAGAATCTTCCAAATTTCTCTTCGGGAAATATTGATTTAGACCTTAAGCGGGTTGAAGAGCTATTGTTAGCCAATAATTATTACCCAATATATGTGAACTTAACAAGGGCAGATTGGAAAATTCCCGTTGTCAGGGCAATTGTGCCAGGATTAGGTATTCCTGAGGGCTTGAGTATAAGGCAATTGGCGCATTTGTTTAAGATGAGCGGTAATTGTCAGCTATTATCTTTTGAGCAGAAAAACGATCAAGGCAAAATAGGTGCAGTAGTAGGCGGTAAGGGAACGCAAGCCGCGCAAGGCGGTAGCTGGAGCGGCGTAATTCAGTATCACCCCGATGATATGTTTGTAGTAACTCCGATAGAGCGCCTGAAGCTGTCCGGCTACATTGGTTGGCAGCCGGGTATGCCGCGCAACATGTTCTTTGCTGATGGGAGCGGGATAAAGGCATTTACCGCTGAACAGCGCGCGCTGATTGAAAAGACAGCCAGTTCCTTAAGGCAGGGAAGGGTTTCGCCTGTTAAGATTGCGCTTTCTTGTCAGCATACCCTAATTTTTGGGAAACTAAAGATAAGCAATGTCGGCACTTATCTAAGGTATGAAGAAAAGCGTCGAGGCGTATATATTGCTGCAATAAAGTTAACTAAAGAAGCAAAACTTCTGCGGGTAACACTGCTTATACCGGATCAGTCTTGCCAGCTGCATGAGGTTCCTTGCGGCGACATAAAATGCGATGATGACGGCTTTCCCTTATCACAAAAAGTAACTGACAAGCAAAATACCCTCAATATTTCCCTTTCCAATTTACTATTCCAGGAAGGATACCCTGAAGAGCTGTTTATTTTGACAAACGGCGAGCAACATATATTTAAAATGGCAAACCTTAGTTGCAGTTTAAATGGTTTTTTAATTTCTAAACAACTAAAAGCCCATGATGTAATGATAGCTAGGTATCTGCCTGCTGAAGGATACCGCCGGATTGAAATCCGTAGAAGACTCGGTGTTTCGTTGACCGAAGGGGAAAAATTAGCAGAGTTTGAAGTTAACGAAAAAAGTTACCCTGTGCAACTAGAAAAAGGCAAAATCAGCATGTCTCTTCTTGATTATCTTAGAAAAACCGGACAAATCAACGATGAGCCGCAAAAACAGACAGCAAAAGCACCTAAAGGCAGGTTTATGTTTAGTGATATAGATGCATATGCCAGATATTTACAGAGGCGTTATTCTGCGGAAAAAGCCGAAATTAAGATTATCAAGGGCAAAGGTTCTTATGAAGTTACTGCTTCTTTGACTACCGCCGAGGGGCAGATACAAGAAGTTTCTTGTGGCGTAATTAAGCTCGACGCCAACGGTTTTCCGGCATTCATGAATGTTACGGATGCCACAAAAACACGCTGGATTTCGCTGCGCTGGGCATTGCTGCGCGGGGGTTATCCCGAAGAACTGTTTATTTTTACGAGCCAATCAAAACAAATATTTCAAATCGCAGGCATTATCTTTTATCTAACAACTTATCTTAGGTATAGAAAATTAGAGTCTGCTGATGTAGCAATTGTTATGTATCTGCCTGCTGAAGGATACCGCCGGATTGAAATCCGTAGAAGAATCGGTGTTTCGTTGACCGAAGGGGAAAAATTAGCAGAGTTTGAAGTTAATGAGAAAGGCTGTCCAATAAAGTTACCCGCAGGCAGGATAAGTACCTCTGTATTCGATTATCTGAAACTAATCGGCCAGATAAGCGAAGATTCGCATAGGAATGAAATTACTGTTGGGCGCAGCCAGGATTTGGCTACTATCGGAAAAATCCACTATGGTTGGTTACTGCGCTATTTTGCGTATTTGGAATTCATAGGGATAGCGGATGTGCGTTCGCTTATTATGCGGCTTAAGCCGGATAGGGTCGAGGTTTGTGCTTGTATTGGCGAGGAAGAAAAAATAATGCACAGCGTCAAGCTTGATGAGAAAAATATCCCTGTTAATTTCCCCGCAGATAATATGGCCGGTGTCAGTTTGCTTAGGATACTTGATCTGCAAGGCCAGCTGGATAAGGATTTACTTGCAGCATTCAGAAGAAGCAGGGATGCCAAAAAAAGATATGAGTTTCCCGAGGAAGCGCTGGGGGCTTTACAAATTAGAAGGCAGGAAATGGGCGAAGAAAGTATTTCAGTTTCAGGTTTAGATAGGAACCAGGAAGATGGCGGGGATAGGACTTTATATTCGGCTTGTCTTGAATTTGGGATAGAGCTTAAAGGAACCAGAAGGAGTTATTCTACAACCCAGGTAAGGCAAAGGGAACTTGCGCGCAGAGCTGCTTTGCCCGGAGGAGAAATGAATAATACGCCTATGGCATTACAGCGGCCAAAAAGCGAAGGCGGAGATTGGTCTTTATACAGGTCTTGTATTGCAGACCCCAGCATTGAGTTGCCGCAATCAGAACGTCCTGAGAGGCCTGCGGTACTGGATGCTTTTACGCATCATTTCGCAACTTTCTTTGCCGGGGAATTATCTGCGGAAAGTTATCTTTTTCAATTATGGGAGAGGGCAATAAACGCAGGAGAAAAGCAGGATAGGGATTATTTTATTCTGGGGATGCTTCCTCTGGTGCGCGATGTAATTGAAAAAGAACTGAGAGTCAACAGTATTGATCCTCAGGGTAAAGGCGCTTCTTTAATGGATTATTTATTACATAGAGGCAGCATAGCTTTGGTAGAACGGATGAGTGAATGGCCGTCATCAAATGAGGCAGATACGCTTTTTTCCTGGTTCCGCACAATGCTTAATGAAGAGCTGCTGCAGGCAAAGAAAGATTATTTCCGTGAGATTGAACAGGCTGCCTGGAGGCCGTCATTAGATGAGACTCCGGAAGATATGACCGCAGCTGATACGGTTGTTTCTAAAGGAGTTTCTCCTTTGGAAGAAGCAATTGCTAATGAAGTAGACGGGCTTCCGTCTATAAGCCAGGTAGAAAAAGACAACTTGTTGCAAGATCTACGCCGGTTTTTCTCGGTAAACGGATTATTCAGGGATTTTGGAGATGGCGCAGATTATCAATGGGCGCTTTATGTCATTGGCAGCCTCGGCAAGAAAAATAAAGCAAAGAAAGGTTACTCTGACCTAAACCTGGTGCTTCTTAGTGATGCGCCTGGAGAGTTCCTTGATTTAACTTTAGAAGATTTAGCACGGGATTTTGATGCTGAGCTCTATAATCAAAAAGGTTCTTTGCCGGTAATCGGCATCGGCCAGGATGGTGAGTATAATAGTATTAAAAACGGTTTATCAACCAATGGTAACATGACTTTTATTCAAAAATTTATAAATATCCTTAGGTTAGCAGGCGTTGGTTGCCAGGACAAAGGATTTGCTACAGTTGAGGCGATTTCAGTAAATCAGGAATCGGAATTACAGCGCCTGATGCATGTGTTTATAGAAGTCGGATCTTTGGAATTAACATTGATACCCGAGAACGGGATCCTGCTTTTAGAATCATCCCAGAATTCCAATGTCATCCTGCGCAAAGCATTGTTGGAAAATCTTGTCAGGCAATATTCCGGTGCTGATGCGGACAGCAAATCCATTCAATTATTTAAAGAGAATTTGTTGTGGGCTAATTCCGGTGCTTTTGGGGCCGTAGTAGCCGGCAAAGGCT
>VGKM01000068.1 GCA_016867005.1 Candidatus Omnitrophota bacterium
CACCGCTATAACCACTGCATATTCTAATGTGCTTTGGGCCCTGGATTTCATTTTATCTTCTCGATTCATCCAATTCCTGCTGCACCTGTTTTAGGCGCGCATTTATGGAACGCTGCATATATTGATGCATAGCCATTATGGCCGCGGCGATGACCACCACCAACATCGTATATTCCAAGAAGTTCTGCGCCCGTTTATTACGAATTATCCGCAACATAACAATCTCCCCTATCTGATCACGGTTATCGTATCTGTTGCCCTATTAAAATAGTTATCAAACGCATTTCTAATATTATCAATAAAACCGGTTACAAAAAGCGCCATCAAAATAACGGCCAAAAGAATGAAGTACTCCGCAACTATCTGTCCTTTATTTGGCCTTCTCATGCCGCACTTCCTTTTTAAAACATCTTCTTTGTCATAAAGTCAATAAATATCGGCCCGCCGATTACAATGCCGATGACCGGCAAAATACAGAATATTAAAGGTATTAATATCTTCATCGGCGCCTGTAAAGCAACACGCTCTCCTCTATGGAAACGCTGCATACGCGCATCTTCGGAAAGTATCATAAACGCTTCTGCGACAGGCGTCCCCATGCGCTCTGCCAATACAAGCGTCTGGACAAAGGAACTTACTTCCGGGATATTGAGGCGCCTGGACATATCTTTTAATGCCTGGGAGCGGGATTTTCCCCATTTGATCTCTTCCAAAACAAAGGTAAGCTCTTCAAGCATCGGATTCATAGGCGTTTTCTCAATAATCCACCTTGAGGCAGTTGTAAAATCAAGCCCTGCCTCAACGCATAAGCCCAATAAGTCAACGGTTTCAGGTAAAAGCGTGGCAATCGCACTCTTCCTGCGCTTGATCATCTGCTTAATGAATATATCAGGTATAATATACCCCAAGCCCAAACAAACTATAAAAGCCGGCGGCTCAAGCTTGCCAAACAAGAAAAATGCCAAAACAGCAAGGCCGGCCATTAATAATATTTTAAGGTTAAAGAATGCCTGCACTGTAAAACGCGCGTGTGCCGCATCAAGATTATGTTTGATCTTTTCATATAATTTTAATTTTTCTAATAAAACGCTGGTAAAAGGGATAATGCCGGCAAGAAAAGTATAGAGGTTTGCCTTTTTGACACGGCCCTCTTCCTGCGGCAGCTTCAGCCGGGATTCGCTGAAGGCCTTAGTGCCGAAAATAGACAGCAGTATAAGGAGTATCCCTACCATTAAAAATAAATAAATCAATATTTCCATATATTTACTCCCTCTTTATATCTTAATAGTACTAAAAACGCGTATTAAAAACATACCTATAATCTGCAGGAACACCGCAACGACTAAAAGCATTCTTCCGATGTCGCTCTGCATCATCCCGTCAAAATGGTGCTTATTGATACTGACGACCCAAAGGACGAAAAGGATCGGTAGAACTGACATAACTATGCCTTGTAACCTTCCCTGAAGGGTAAGCGTCTTAATGTTTTCCTTTAATTTACGGTTATCGCGGATAGTGGTGGACAGGCGGCTGAAGACCTTTGTCAGGTCGCCGCCGGTTTCCCGGGCAACAAGGATAGAATTGATTACCAGGCTTAATTCTTCCAGCGCCATTCTCTTGTCCAGGCGGCGCAAGCTATCTTCAAGGGTAATACCCATCTTATTTTCCCTGACTACAAGCCCGATCTCCTGGCTCATGGGCACAGGCATCTCTTCTATCAATACTTCCAGGGACTGCAATAAACTTAATCCTCCCTTTAAAGAACTAGAGAGGATCATGATCGAATCCAAGATCTGGCTATTAAATTTCATCCTGCGTTTTGCGCTCCTGGCGCGCAATATAATCGTCGGGATAAAAAGCCCCAGGAATGCGGCTAAAAAGGCAAACAATGCCGATTGGGTGATGACAAAAGCGACCAGGCCAAACGCCGGCGGCAGGATATAATAGAACCTGACAATGTATTGCGGGCTTTTATTATACGCAAACATATCATCAAGTTCTTTTTCAACTACCTTCTGTTTCTTTATCTGCCATCCTTTGAGCTTGCCCTCTAATGAAGGGGCAAATACCAGCGTCAGCAATAAAATCGCAAGCGCCACCAATAGCGCGATCAGTAAAAATAATGTAACCAGCATGGGCATAGTTTAACCTTTCTGTTATTGCCTCCTATTCCTATATTTATTTATAGCCGATGTTTAATCCTCTCCCCACCATTCTCCTTGTTCATCAGCCACTGTTTCGCTGCCTGTACGCCTTTGTGTTTGCGTGCTTTCCGATTCCGACCTTGGCAATTCGCCGCCTACCAATGACTCTTCAGAATTAACATTAACTCTGGTCACATGATCTGAAGTGGTCCGTCCGGGAGAATATTGTTCTCCTATATCATCTGAAGCACTTCTTAATTTGCCTTGAAGGCCGCGCTTCATATATGCCTGCATTGCAATAAGGGCTGCTACTACAATCGCAATGATTACGGCATATTCAAGTGTACTTTGTCCTCTCCTGTTCATAGACATTTTTCACCTCCTAAGAAAATATTGATCTTCAACAACTAACCGCCATTATTAACCGCCTAATCTGCATCCAAAGCTGGAGCTGCGACTTCTTCTCCTTCCCATCCTGTAACCGTCCTGCGTGCTCCACGGCTGACATTTTCGTCTTCAATGTTCCTGGTGATCACTCCGCCCTCAGCAACATTTACTCTATCGGCAGCTACGTTTGAGCTTTGCCCGGCAGAAGAAGTATAATACGGCTCATACTGGGCGCCGCTGAATTGAAGTACATCTCCTGCTGTCCCGACTTCTCCACCGGTTCCGGTATGATCCACAACATCCTTGACACGGCCCTGCAATCCTCTTTTTACGTATATCTGCATTGCCATTGCCGCAGCAACGACCAACGCAATCAAAATCGCATATTCCGCAGTAGTTTGGCCTCTTTTCCCTAATCTCTTAAACATTTTTCTTCACCTCCCCCTAAAGTTATTAATCGGCTGCTCCGCCACCGCCGCCAAATTGCACCCTTTCTACTCCTGACTGCATTTGTGTAGTAACATGGTCCAGAGAATTCTCCACCCTGGGTTTCAAAAACGTTGTCGCGCCCAAAATTACTGCTGCAATTATTGCCGTAATGATTATTACATACTCAAGCGTTGACTGCCCTTTTCTGTTTAACATTTTTTTCACCTCCCTCTCCTTTTCTTTTTGTTTCTAAACTCTTTGGCAAATTCTTTAAAAAACAAGGCAAATAAAAAACCGGATTACCAAATCTTGTGCTTCAACGGCATTCGGTAACCCGGCTAACGTCTCGCTTGACCCGACAGCGGAAAAATAAACCTAATTTTAATACGCGAGCAAACGTCCCGTGGCTTTGCGCGGCAGGGACCTCCATCCCCACCTTGCGTTTTCGTTGCCGCCTTGTCCCATATCGCATCTAAAATATAACATTTATAGTATATGGTGTCAAGAATAAATGCCTGTGTAAAGTAACCGTTTTCAGCAACTGAACCAGTAACGTTTTCCGTCGGGAGCGGTGATTTCTTTTTCGTTCAGGCGGCGGCAAGCATATTTGAGGTCATTGGCGTAGGTATACTGCGAGGGGATCTTAAATAAAACCGAGTAGTGGCTTTTTTCCGGCCTTATTGATACAGGGAGGTCATAAAATTGTGCTTTTATCGTCGGGAAATCCTTATTTTCATAACCGGCAGGCAGGAAATTCCATTTAACAAACAGGTCCAGGACCTTTAAATAATTGTCAAAAAATAGCGAAATATCCTGGGCAGGTTCCCCCATGATCCCGGTTATCGCTGTGGAAAATTGATGCTCAGAAGCTGCGGCATAAGTGAAAAGTTCAACTTTCCGGCTGTAATCCTGGAATGCTTCTTCCAGGTTAGGCCAGTGGCTAAGATAAGTTGAACATAGTTCTTCTAAATTGAGATTTTCCGACGGGAAATTACTCAAGATTACCAGGCGGGTCTTTTCTGTCGGGCTTAATTTTAGCGCACATCCTCTAAATGTAAGTGTCTTGTGTGTATTGGGTTGCGATAATTCTAATTCGATTTCCGCTATATAAAACTCTTTGTTAAGCGGCGTAAAGAGAAATGGCTTGAACTCCTTGATTTTATTGACTTTACGATATTGGATAAACTGTGACGGCCACAAACCAAATATAATGTTGCGCTTCTTAATTGATTCAATTTTTGTGCTCTCAATATCCTGAAGGTTATTGCCGTAAAAAGAAACCGCTGTAATAGGTTCTTTGTCGGGCGCATCCAAACCAAGTACAAAATCGAAGAATTCACTGGTTGGGATGTCATAACCCGGAGCCATCATAAGGATAAACGGCCCATTTCCTAATAAATATTTATTTATGTAAGTTCTTATTCTATCGATACTTGCAGAAAAGCTATATGGGATATGCGGGGTGGACCAAATGGTATAGAATTGGCTATCTAAATATAAAAGAGCATTGGTGGATAATGAAATTTTAATGCCGCGCGCATCTTTAAATAACATGGGCATCGCTTGCAACAAATCGGAGTTCAATATTGTAACTTGCTGTAATTCAATAAGATATGACGATAACTCTTCGTCAGTAACTCTCTGATTTATTAAGGGCCACAAGTTTTGCCCTGAAGTTAATTTGCTATAAATCAACCCTCCTGTCCTGTTGAGGACGCCTAATGAAGGTATATGCATTCTTGTTCTAATTACTTCGTTGAAACGTGTGATCCCGCCGATTATGAAATCTGCTGCCTTAAGTAAAATGGCGCCGGTAGTTTCCCCCTCGATAAGAATTTCCGGCTTGGCCTCGGCGATAATATCCGGCTTGAATTCAACAGGTTTTTCAACCACCGGCTCAGGTGTTTTTTCTTCTACAACTTCTTCTTGCGCAATAGGTTCTGAGATAATGGGGACTTCTTCAGGTGGTTTGATTACGGGCTCTGCTATTGTAACTTCTTCTGGAACAATTGGTTGTAAGATAATTGGTTCTTCTTTGGGCGGTTCTGGGATTGGTTCAATTCTAGGCGGCACAGGTACTGATTCTGGTGGAGTTAGAATCTGCAGTTTCAGAGGCGGCCGGCGCGGTTTCTTTGCCCTCCTGCCAATAGGCATACTCAATCCAGCTTCTTTAAAAATTTTATTTATGCTGGATTTCGAAACAGTAGTTTTAAAATTATCTTGGATAAGCTCAGAAAGAGATCTACAGCTTATGGCTGGATGAGTTTTCTTCTTTTCTATAATAAAACTTATAATTTCTGGTTTTAGCTTATATGTTACACCCATGACATTCCTACCTTGTTTTTGTCCAATGCAGTTTGGACATTTATTCTATTGTTAAATAGAGTCTAGCACGCAAATTGGACATTGTCAAGCCCAGTTTGGACATTTCTTCACTACCTTTCTTCCCGACTTCCCCCCTTCCAACCTCCGAGGTTAGAAAGGGGGATGTTGGGATTTAATCGCATAACAGGTTCTTCATTTTAGCATATGACCTTTGAATTGGTATATAATCTTCTACGAAACTCCTGTATTGTCTTGGCGACATAGAAATACCGATGGAGTCTAATTTCTCTTGTCCCAGCTTATCACTAATAAATTCTTTGTAGGTTGACGCGGGCCAATCTTCGGGTTGTTCTACTAAATATGCTGTTACCGGATTTAAATGCACATAGCGCAATAGATGAATTAATTGCTCATCAGAGGAAACTAGTATTCTTTTAAATTTTTGCTCCCAAAGAGGGCCCTTTCGGTGATACTTGATATTAAAATATCGGGAATAGCTGTCTAAAACTTTTTGCATATACCCTGAGATGCCCCCATCGCTCAATTGCCTTAAAATCATGTGTAAATGGGTTGGCATTATGCAAAATCCGATAATCTCGACGAGCAACTCAGAATGTTTACGAGGCATAAATCTCTCTAGTATCCCGTAGCTCTTTCCTTTTAGAAACTCTGATAAACTGCATTTCCTGCCTTTGCAGCAATAATAATAAAATGCGCGCATCATCCTGAGAAAATCTTCTTCTGTGTTAAAGATCTTGTATTCTGCAATACTTCTTGTTACCGCATGGTACACGTTTCCTGTTACCAGCCTGATATCCTCCATTTTTCCTCCTTTTTTCTCCCGACTTCCCCCCTTCCAACCTCCGAGGTTAGATAGGGGGATGTTGGGGGTTGTCTATATTAATAGACGGGGAAAAGAGCGGAATCTAACACAAAAAATTGGCAAAAAGGGAGTAAAAGACAATTTAACCCTAGAAACTTGACATGGCTTATATATAATGTTATATTTTATATGTAAGGTATAGTTCTTTAAAAATCCGTAGTTACACGATAATAGTAAACCTTCCGAAAGGATGGGGCACAAAGCTACAGGGCCTACAGGCCCGCCAAAGTTTTAGTGGCGGGGCCCAAGGT
>VGKM01000069.1 GCA_016867005.1 Candidatus Omnitrophota bacterium
TTTCCGCCGTGCAGTAAAGCGTTCAATGGAGCAAACGCTTAACGCAGGGGCAAAAGGCATCAAGGTTTCCTGTTCTGGCCGCCTTAACGGCGCAGAAATGTCAAGGACAGAGACCTACAGAAACGGAAAAATCCCGTTGCATACGTTACGCGCGGATATTGATTATGGTTTTACCGAGAGTTTAACGACTTATGGTTTAATCGGCATAAAGGTCTGGATTTATAAAGGCGACATACTGATTGAAAAAAAGAGCGTTGGTAAAGGACAAGCAGCTATCCAGGAAGAAATAAGCGAAGAAACTGCCAGTCCATCAGCATAAAAATTTCGAGGGATTAAAATGGTAATGATGCCAAAAAGAGTAAAGTACCGTAAGCTGCAAAAAGGGTCAAGAAGAGGTGTTGCTACTTGCGGCGCGGAATTGGCCTTTGGTGAATTCGGCATAAAAGTCCTGGAAAACGGCTGGATCAAGAATAATCAGATCGAAGCCGTACGCGTTATCCTCGCCCGCCAGCTGCACAAAGGCGGAAAAATGTGGATAAGGATTTTTCCCGATAAGTCAATTACCAAGAAACCGGCAGAAGTCCGTATGGGTAAAGGAAAAGGCGACCTTGACCATTGGGTTGCGGTAGTAAAAAGAGGAAGAGTATTATTTGAATTAGGCGGCGTTCCGGAAGAATATGCGAGGCATTGCTTCAGGCTTGCTGCTTATAAACTTCCACTCAGGACCAAATTTATTACGAGGATACATAAATAATACCATGAAGATAAAAGAACTGCGGAATTTAACAAGAGAAGAGTTAATCCAAAAAGAAAAAGCATTAAGTGAAGAATTGTTTAAGCTTAATGAAGGCCGTTTTAGCGGAAGAGTGGATAAACCGCATTTATTCTCATTGGTTAGAAGAGATATCGCGCGCATAAAGACACTGCTTAACGAAAAGAAAGAGAAACAGAATGGGTAAAAGAAGAATTTATACCGGAACAGTTGTAAGCGACAAAATGCAGAAGACGCGCATAGTGCGTACTGTGCGCATGGGCAAGCATGCCAAATACGGAAAAATAATGAAGATATTCAATAAGTTCAAGGCGCACGATGAAAAAAATCTTTCTAAGGCAGGCGATGTTGTGCGTATTGAAGAAACAAGGCCTATCTCTAAAGACAAGCGTTTTAGAGTAATTGAGATTATAAAGAAAGCGGAATTACCGGAGTTGGAACTTAACGATTCTCCCGAGGCCCTGCAAGCTGTTGGTAAGCCCAAGAGCACAGGAGAAAAGGAAGCCTAATATGATCCAGTTGAGGACTATTTTAGATGTAGCAGATAATACAGGGGCCAAAAAGGCGGCTTTCATCGGCGTTCTTGGGAAGAAAAACTGTGAATTTGCCAAGATCGGCGACATCATAAACGTCAACGTTAAAGAATCGGGCCCGGATGCGGCAGTAAAAAAAGGCGAAGTCGCAAAGGCCGTGATAGTCCGTACAAAAACTCCTATCAGGCGGGCGGACGGCTCAGTCCTCAGGTTTGACCGTAATGCCGTTGTTTTCATCGATCCTCAGATGAACCCTAAGGGCACAAGGGTTTTTGGCCCGGTGGCCAGGGAATTAAGAGACAGGAATTTTACTAAGATAATTTCATTAGCTCCCGAGGTTATTTAAATGCTTAAGATAAAAAAGAACGATTTAGTCCAGGCCGTAAAAGGAAAAGATAAAGGAAAAAAAGGCAAGGTTCTTGAGGTTTTATTTTCCGAAAAACGCGCTATCGTAGAAGGCATCAATACCGTAAAGAAACATAAGCGCCGCACGCAAAAAGACCAACAGGGAGGCATAGTTTCTGTGGAAATGCCCATTAGCCTTTCTAATTTAATGCTGGTCTGTAAAAGCTGCAGCCGGCCGGTCAGGATAGGGATCACGGTTTTAAAAGACGGCACGAAAACAAGGACATGCAAATCTTGTAAAGAGGCGGTTTAACTAAAAAAATATGGAAAAATCAAAAACACCGAGATTATTGGAGAAATACAGAAGTGAGATCACCCCGCAGCTGATGGAAACATTTAAGGTGAAAAACCGTTTTGCGGTCCCGCGCCTTGATAAAATAGTTGTTAATATGGGTGTAGGCGAGGCGCTTACAGATATCAAGATCCTTGATAAAGCGATGGAAGAGCTCGGTGTTATTACCGGCCAGAAGCCGATCATCCGCCGTGCAAAAAAAGCAATTGCGAATTTTAAGATCAGGAAGGGACAGCCGATAGCGTGCAAGGTGACTTTAAGGCGCGCTATGATGTATGAATTTATGGACCGCCTTATCAATGTGGCTATGCCGCGTATCCGTGATTTCCGCGGAGTGCCGATGGATTCTTTCGACCAGGCAGGTAACTATACACTCGGCCTTAACGAACAGATCATTTTCCCTGAGATCGAGTATGATAGGATCACGCGCGCACAGGGGATGGATATAACCTTTGTAATCAAATACGCAAAATCCAAAGACCAGGCGAAGGAATTATTAAAGTTGTTCGGTATGCCTTTTAAAGAATCTAAGGAGTAATATGGCGAAGAATTCTCAATTAGCAAGATGGAAGAGGCCGGCAAAATTTTCAAGCCGTAAATACAACCGCTGTGCGCTTTGCGGCCGGTCAGGCGGGTATTTACGCAGGTTCCAGTTATGCCGGATTTGTTTCAGGGAATTAGCCTGGCAAGGCATGATCCCCGGCATTAAAAAGGCCAGCTGGTAAGAACCTCAAAAGGAGAAATATAAAATATGCCAAGGACAGACTTAATCGCAGATGCATTTACAATCATACGAAATGCCATTATGGCGCGTAAAGAAAATGTAGATGTGCCTGCTTCAAAAACCATAAAATCAATTCTTGAGATCTTAAAATCCCGCGATTATATCGATGCATTTAAACTGATCGAAGACAAGAAACAGGGGATTTTCAGGGTCTATTTAAAATACCTTTATGGAAAACCGGCGATACGCAATCTTAAGAAGATCTCTAAGGTATCATTAAAAGTTTACGTAAAACGCGATAAAATCCCATCGGTATTAAGGGGAAGGGGCCTGGCAGTAATTTCAACTTCAAAAGGCATCGTAACCGATAAAGAAGCAAAAGAAATGGGTCTGGGCGGAGAAATTATCGGCTATATTTGGTAGAGGTAAAATATGTCAAGGTTAGGGAAAAAACCGATTATTGTTCCAAAAGAAGTAAAAATCCAGGTTAAAGATGGCGCGGTCCTTGTCGAAGGCCCTAAAGGGAAACTGAGCCGCCTTATGTCCGGCAGGATCAGTGTTGAAGTAGGCGAAGGCCAGGCCTTGGTAAAACGCGCAAGCGATATAAAAACCGATAAGTCCCTGCACGGCCTTTACCGGGCCTTGATTATTGGTATGATTAAAGGCGTTACCGAGGGTTACGTCAAAGAGCTGGAAATCATCGGAGTCGGATATAAAGCATCTATCGCCGGCAATAAACTTACTATGCAACTGGGATTTTCGCATCCTATAAATTACCTGATCCCTGAGGGGATAAAGATTGAGGCGCCTAAGCCCACGCAGCTTGTAATAAGGGGCATTGATAAGGAAAAAGTAGGAGAGGTCGCCCATGAGATCAGGGCGGTATGCCCTCCGGAACCGTATAAGGGTAAAGGTATTCGTTTCTTAGGCGAGCACGTGAAGAAGAAAGTCGGTAAGGCACAAGCCACCGGCGGCGGAAAATAGCAAATAAAAGGTATATTATGAAAAACAAAAAGGAACTTTCAAGGTCAAAGAGGCACAGGCGGATAAAAATAAAAATGAACGCCACGGCAGAGCGCCCGCGGTTAGTCATTCGCCGCAGCTTAAATAATATTTTTGCGCAATTGATAGATGATGTAAACAATAAAACGTTGTTATCTGTTTCTTCCGCGGATAAAGATGTTAAGCAGCAGTTTGTTAAAGGCGGAGGAAACATTAAAGCAGCTGTTATGCTGGGTGAGATTTGTTCAAAGAAGCTGAAGGAAAAAGGGATTAATAAAATCATCTTTGACCGTGCAGGGTATCTTTATCACGGCAGGGTAAAGGCATTCGCCGATTCCTTGAGAAAAGGCGGATTGGAGTTTTAATATGCGAGAATTGAATATTGAACAGCAGGCGGAATTGATCGAGAAAGTAATTGCTATTAACCGTGTGACTAAAGTTACCAAAGGCGGCAAAAAGCTGCATTTCAGCGCTTTGGTTGTCGTAGGCGATACAAAGGGCCGCGTGGGCTTTGCGCTTGAAAAAGCCAATGAAGTTGCCGATGCTATAAGAAAAAGTTTAACAAAGGCAAAGAAAGATCTTTTCCGCGTCCCGCTTGAAGGCACATCTATTCCTCATGAGATCGTAGGTGAATATGGCGCGGCCAAAGTACTTCTTAAGCCGGCATCAGAAGGTACGGGTGTTATTGCCGCAGGCCCGGTAAGAGCTATTTGTGAAGCAGCCGGCATAAAGAATATCCTGACAAAATGTTTGACATCAAATAACCCAATTAACGTCATCAAGGCTACAGTCGACGGATTAAAGAATTTAAAGGCAGAATATGGGAAAGAAGATAATCAAGAAAAAGACAGCTCCAAAGGTTAGCGAGAAACCGAAAGCAGCGCCTAAAGTAATTAAAAAGAAGGCCGTTAAAAAGCAGGTTGCTCATGATGTTTATACCGGGCTGCATAACCTTAAAATCCCGCAAGGCGCACATAAGCGCAAGAAATTGCTCGGCAGGGGCTCTAGTTCCGGCCATGGCAAGACCTCGACCCGCGGAAGCAAAGGGCAGACATCACGCGCAGGCCGCGATTTTTACGCCGGGTTTGAGGGCGGGCAGACTTCTTTGATCCGCAGGATGCCAAAGCGCGGATTTACCAACAGGTTTAGGGAAGAATTCCAGATCGTAAATATCACTACTTTAGCCGGGACTAAAGAGCAGGTTATTAATCCGGAATTGCTGCTTAAAAAAGGCATTGTAAAAGATAAGCGCAGGGCAATAAAAATACTGGGTGACGGCGAAATCAAAAACGCTATCACCGTTTCAGCCCACGCTTTTTCAAAATCCGCGGCTGAGAAAATTAAGAACGCCGGCGGAAAAATTGAAATCATAAATGGCCTCAGTTAGCAATGTATTTAATTTCAGCCCTTTAATCAATTCTTTTAAGATACCTGATTTAAAGCGGCGCCTGATCATTACGGCTCTTCTGATTGCGGTTTACAGAGTCGGCTGTTACCTGCCGATCCCCGGTATAGACGGAGCAGCTTTAGCAGAATTCTTCGCCCGTATTTCAAAAACTCAGGGCGGGGCGCTCTTTGGCATAATCAATATGTTCTCCGGCGGCGCTATGGAGCGGCTTACGATCTTTGCTTTAGGTATCATGCCGTATATCTCAAGTTCCATTATCATGCAGCTTTTGACAGCGGTGATCCCGGCCCTTGAGAAGCTTGCCAAAGAAGGCAAAGCCGGCCATGAGAAGATCAACCAGCTTACCCGTTACGGCACGGTAGTCCTTTCAATAGTGCAGTCGTTTTTTATCGCTATGTGGCTTGAAAGCCCTGCGCATTTCGAGGGGTTGAGGATCGTACTTTTCCCGGGATTAGGGTTCCGCATCCTTACTGTCCTTACGCTTACTACAGGCACGATTTTTATTATGTGGCTGGGTGAACAGATCCAGGAAAGAGGCATCGGTAACGGTATATCTTTGGTCATCACAGCCGGTATTATCTCAAGGATACCTGCGGCATTACATCAGTTGTTTATCCTGATTTCGCCGTTAAATCCTTCGCGCAGGCAGATCCAGCCGGTGACTTTAGTGATTATGGCAGCGTTTTTTGTCGCCGTTGTATTTTTAGTAATTTTGATTACGCAGGGGCAGAGGAAGATCCCGGTGCAATATGCACGCAGGATCGTCGGCCGTAAGATTTTCGGAGGCCAGAGCACCTATATCCCTTTAAAAGTGGATACATCGGGCGTCATCGCGATAATCTTTGCGCAATCGATCATTTTGTTTCCAGCGACGCTGGCATCTTTTATCCCTAATCCGGCATTCCAGAATCTGGCGCAGAGCCTGGTCAGGGGGCACCTTTTATATACGCTTGTTTATGCTCTTTTGATAATATTCTTTTGTTACTTCTATACCGCTATTGTATTTAACCCCGTCGATCTATCGGAGAATATGAAAAAATACGGGGGTTTTATTCCCGGAGTGAGGCCGGGACAATCAACCGCGGAGTTCCTTGATTTTGTAATGGTGCGGGTAACTTTGGCAGGGGCAATTTTTATTGCGATAATAGCAATTTTGCCGGATGCGATTATGGCG
>VGKM01000070.1 GCA_016867005.1 Candidatus Omnitrophota bacterium
CAAGGTCAACGTACCGGTGGTCGCTAAAGGCGAACCTGTCGGAGTCAAGCAGGAGGGCGGGTCGCTTGAGCATATACTTTGGGAAATCGAAGTGGAGTGCCTTCCTACGCAGATCCCTGAAAATTTTGAAGTTGATGTCAGTTCGCTTAAAATCGGGGATGCCATACACGTAAAAGACATCACCTTTCCTCCCAATGTTAAAATAGTCACTTCTCAGGAAGCGATAGTCCTGTCGGTATCAGCTCCTATAAAAGAAGAAGAAATCGCGCCTGTTGAAGAAGGCGCAGAGAAGCAGGAACCGGAAGTGATCAAAGAGAAGAAGGAAGTGCCTGCCGAAGAGGGCGCAGAAGAAAGCAAAGAAAAGAAGTGAAGTTAATAGTTGGGCTGGGTAATCCCGGCATCCTTTACACAAATTCAAGGCACAATATTGGTTTTACAGCCGTAAAAGCATTTGCTAAACGCAATAGGGCAGTTTTAAAAAGAGACAGCAGTGTTTCCAGTTTTACCGCAAAATCAAGGATTGCAAATCAGGCAGTGATTATGGCTTTGCCGCTTACGTTTATGAACTTGTCCGGCGTTGCCGTAAAAAAATTAATCGCAAAATATAAAATCGATTTATCAAATATCCTTGTGGTCTGCGATGACCTGGACCTGGACCTGGGGCGGTTGAGGATCAGAGAAAAGGGTTCCTCAGGCGGGCACCGCGGCATAAATTCGATAATCAATTCTTTGGGCACTAATAATTTTGCGCGGCTGCGCATCGGAATTGGAAGGCCCGAAGGGGATATTGATTCTGCCGATTATGTGCTTTCCTCATTCAGGCGGCATGAAAAATGCCGTGTCGGCAAAATAGTTGAAAAGTCAGCAGATTGTTTAGATGCATGGTTAACAGAGGGCTTAACCGCCGCAATGAATAATTATAACAAAAAGGAGCAAGTTGAATGAACACATATGAAGCAATGTTTATTGTCAGGCCTGATTTGTCTGAAGAAGAAAGAAAGACCCTGTTTAATCAGATAGCCGACTCGGTGGCTAAGAACAGCGGCAGCATTACCAGCGCTGTTGTATGGGCGGAAAAACGCAAGCTTTTTTTCACCATAAAAAAACACAACGAAGGGATGTATTACCTGGTGAACTTTTCTTCCCCTCCGGAGGCAATAGCCAAATTGAGGCACGCCTATAATTTGAACGAGAATATATTAAGGGTATTGATTACCAGATAGCAATTCTTTTGTGCTAGGCACACCGAAATCAGGAGGGATTATGGCAAGTTTCAATAAAGTTTTATTGATGGGCAATTTGACTAAAGACCCGGAACTGCGTTATACGCCTGGCGGCGTGGCAGTGGTTAATCTGCGCATGGCAGTGAATAGAAAATATAAGGACCGTAACCAGGAGCAGAAAGAAGAAGTTTGTTTTATTACTGCCGTTGCCTGGGATAAGCAAGCGGAGATCTGTAACCAATACCTGCATAAAGGAAGCCCGGTTTTTGTGGAAGGCAGGCTTCAGTCCAGGTCATGGGATGATAATTCAGGACAAAAACGCAGCGTAATCGAAGTAAGGGTGGAACGGGTACAATTTTTAGGGAAAGCACCTTCAGCTAAGAGCAGCGGCCCTGAGGCAGAGCCGGTTGCGCAAGAGGTGCCGTCTTCAGAGGCATCATGGTTAGAGGAAAGCGAGGATAATTTAAATGAAGGATAGGCAGGGCTCGGCGAGAAAATTCATCAAGAAAAAAGATAAAAACCCATTCGGTACGACACGGAAGAGGTTTTGCAGGTTATGCGTAGATAAGGTCAAATCAATTGACTATAAAGATACAAAGCGGTTAGAAGCGTTTATGAAAGAAAGAGGCAAAATTGTATCTACCCGGGGTTCGGGGAACTGCGCAAAGCATCAGCGTATGTTGACTGAGGCAATCAAAAAAGCCAGGTTTGTGTCTCTGGTTGCTTATGTCCGCTAAAAGGGAAGTTTCATTAAGCATCATCAGGGAGAGTGAGCTATGGAAGTAATCTTAAATAAAGATGTCGATAGGATCGGGAAAGCAGGGCAGGTTATCAAGGTCAAGGACGGCTATGCCAGGAATTTTCTTATCCCTAACAATCTGGCTATTCCCGTTAATTCGGTTAATTTAAAGAAACTGGAAGAAGAAAAGAAGGCAAAGCTCCAGCAGCTTGAGAAAAGCAGGAAAGAAGCCGAAGAATTAAAAACCAAACTGAACGGCCTGTCGCTGACCCTTCCTGTTTTGACCGAAGAAGACAAATTATACGGCAGTATCAGCCCGGTTGATCTGTCCAACGCCTTGAAAGAAGAAGGGCTTGAAATTGACAAAAATAAAATCGTCATTGAAGAGCCGATAAAGGCGCTGGGAATTTATGAGATCCCCGTCAAGCTGCACCCGGAGATCACCGCTAAATTAAAGGTCTGGATAGTCAAGAAGTAACCAGGAAGTTTAAGATGGCAAATATAATGTTAGAGAAGTTACAGCCGCAGAACCTGGAAGCGGAAATGGCGGTTCTGGGCTCTATGCTTATAGATGAAGAGGCGATTTCTGTGTCCGCCGAAACATTAACGGCGGATGCTTTCTATAAAGACACCCATAGAAAAATATTTGAAGCGATACTGAACCTTTTTAACGCCAACAAAGCGGTTGACCTTATCACGCTTGCCGATGAATTAAAAGAAAAAGGCATATTGGAGGAAACCGGAGGCGTGAGTTTCCTTACGGCACTTGCAAATTCCGTTCCTACCTCGGCCAATATCGGCCATTATACAAAAATCGTCAAAGAAAAAAGCATCTTGAGGACATTGATCAATAATTCCACAAAAGTAGTGTCTTTATGCTATGAAAGTGAAGGAAATGTCGATGAGGTCGTTGACCAGGCGGAAAAATTGGTATTTGAAGTCAGCGACAGGCGGCACCACGGCACTTACCTGCATTTAAAAGAAATCATCAAAGACAGTATTGAAACCATAGACCAGCTTTATCAGAAGAAGCAGCATGTCACGGGTATCCCTACCGGGTATATTGATTTTGATTTAAAGACAGCAGGGCTTCAGCAGTCGGACCTGATCATTGTAGCGGGAAGGCCGTCGATGGGAAAAAGCGCTTTTGCTTTGGGTATGGCCGAATATGCCGGCGTCGTGGAAAAGATCCCTGTTGCGCTTTTCAGTTTGGAAATGTCCAAGGAACAGCTTGTGCAGAGGATGCTTTGCGCGCATGCAAAGGTGGATGCCCATAAAGTGCGCACCGGGTATTTAGCCACTTCGGATTGGCCGCGCTTGACAGCTGCCGCAGGAAAACTTTCCGAGGCGCCTATTTTTATTGATGATACTCCGGCAATCTCCGTAATGGAACTAAGGGCAAAAGCAAGGCGGCTTAAGGCACATCAGGATATTAAACTGATCATTCTTGACTATTTGCAGTTAATGCGCGGCTCATCTGCCGTCGAGAGCAGGCAGCAGGAAATTTCGGAGATCTCGCGTTCCTTAAAGGCATTGGCAAGAGAGTTAAACGTGCCTGTCATAGCGATCAGCCAGCTTTCGCGCGCAGTAGAAAGCCGCACCGACCACAGGCCGCAGCTCTCAGACCTCAGGGAATCCGGCGCTATTGAGCAGGACGCGGATGTGGTTGTGCTTATATTAAGAGAAGAATATTATAATCCTACTCCGGATAACCAGGGAGTGGCAGAGATCATCATTGCCAAGCAGCGCAACGGCCCCGTGGGGACGTTAAAACTTGCTTTTATCAAAGAATATACGCGGTTTGAAAATATGGCGCGTATTGAATAATCCTTTATGATTTATTTTTATTGATTTAACGTTTTTATTTATATATAATAATAACAATGCGTAAACAATTTTTGTTTTCTTTAGCCCTCCTGTTATTGCTTAATGCCGGCGCAGTATCTTTTGCGCAAGATGACCCTTCGGCCGAACAGCCCGCTCCCCAAAAGATTGTCACCGGAATAGAGATCAAGGGCAATAAATCCATCAGCACCAATACGATTATCTCCAAAATGCGCACTAAAATAGGCGCGCCCTACCAGGAAACAGTCATCAGTGATGATTTAAAACGGCTTTATTTATTGGGGTATTTCAGCGACATCAAGATAGATACCGAAGATTACAAAAACGGATTACGCGTAGTCATCCGTGTTGAAGAAAGGCCGATAATCTCAAAGATTACGTTCCAGGGGATATTCCGCATCACCCTTAAAGACGAAAAGATAAAAGAACAGCTTAAGTCAAAAGAAGGGCAGTACCTTGATTATCCCAATCTCACAGAAGATGTTTCGACTCTCAAGAAAATGTATGAGAAGATAGGTTTTAGCCAGGCAGATGTGGAATATGCGGTTGACCTGGACCAGGCCACAAACCGCGCCAAAGTCCAATTCAATATTTCTGAAAATAAAAAAGTAGTGATCAAAGAGATTAAGATCGAAGGGAATAAGGCCTTTTCCGATATCCGCATAATCAGGTTGATGAAAACAAGGCCGGCATGGCTTTTTAACGCCGGCGTGCTTAAGGACGATGTATTAGCTGAAGATGCCGAGCGCGTTAAGTCATTTTATAATAAAGAAGGATTCGCAGATGCAAGCGTTGAGTATTCTGTCCAGCCGGATGCGAAGAAGCGGAATTTCCTGGTGGTAGTGCTTAAGGTCAACGAAGGCAAGCAATACCTTGTCGGAGACGTCACAATAAAAGGTAATAAGGATGTGACGGAAAAAGAGATCGTTTCCCGCCTTTCGGATTCCCTCCCCGGAAAGGTTTTCAGCCAGGATGCGCTAAAGAAAGACGTCACTGTGATCCAGGCGTTATATTTTGACAGGGGCTATATCTCGGTAAGGGTCCAGGAGGTTTCTTCGCTTAATCCAAAGAGCGGAAGGATCGACATCGTTTATAATATCACCGAATATGAGATTGCCTATGTGGATAAAGTAAAAGTCAGGGGTAACGTAAAGACAAAAGATATAGTGATCCGGCGCGAATTAAGGATCAAGCCCGGCGACAGGTTTGACGGAGATAAACTTAAACGGAGTAAGGAACGCCTGCAGAATTTAGGGTTCTTTGAAGACATCAGTTATGATACGGAAGATACCCAAACAGAGAATAAAAAAGACCTTATTGTTGATGTAAAAGAATCCAAGACCGGCGCGTTCAGCTTCGGCGGCGGATATAGTACGGTTGACCAGTTCGTGGGGTTTGTGGAAATAGAGCAGAAAAACTTTGACTGGAAAAACTGGCCGTATTTTACGGGCGCCGGGCAGAATTTGAAATTCCGGGCGTCTTTCGGTTCTGTAAGCGATGGCTTTGACTTAAGATTTACCGAGCCCTGGCTTTTTGATTATCCGGTTTCATTTGGCTTCGATGCTTACAAAAATTCCCATAAGAGGGATTCTGATGTAGGTTATGGTTATAGTGAGAGTGTCATAGGAGGCGCATTACGCTTAGGGAAGGAATTCACGGAATACATCAGCGGAAACGTGACTTACAGGCGCGACCAGATAAAAATAGGCGAGGTTTCCGATAACGCTACGATCGAACTTTTAAAAGAAGTAGGGACCAATGTAATCAGCAGTACCACTTTTGCCGCTTCATTCGATAACAGGGATAGTGTCTTCGAGCCCACAAAAGGCGACCTGGTGTTTAACAGTATTGAATGCGCCGGCGGGCCATTTGGCGGGGATAAAAATTACATTAAATATTTCGGCAGGGTATCACACTATTTTCCGCTTCCCCGCGCTTCAGTCCTGGAGGCAAGGGGCCGTATAGGCATGGCTGATCCTTACGGGAATTCCAATGAGATACCGATTTACGAAAGGTTCTTTGCAGGCGGCGCCAATACTATCAGGGGTTATAAGGAAAGGAGCATCGGCCCGTTTGATGCTTCAACGAAGGACCCGCTTGGCGGCGATTCTTTATTAATAGGAAACCTTGAATACCTTTACCCTGTCTTTAGTTTCTTGAAAGCAGCGGTTTTCTATGATGTAGGCAATGTCTGGGATAAAATTGATAATATAGGCGGGGGCGGGTTTGTAAGCGGTTTTGGTTTCGGCGTGAGAGTTAAGACGCCGATCGGCCCCATAATGCTGGATTACGGCATACCGTTAAATAAAGAACCCGGGGAAGAAAAGAAAAGCGGCGGGCGTTTCCACTTTAACATAAGCCACGGGTTTTAATCAAGTTTATTAAATAAACTAATGGTGCTATAACCCCGAAGCTTCGGGGTTATGTGCTAATTAGGAAAGGAGAAAGTAACAAATGAAAAAGAGTTTGGTGTTAGCAATTGCTTTTGTTTTA
>VGKM01000071.1 GCA_016867005.1 Candidatus Omnitrophota bacterium
GAATCTTTATAAATTGTCAAATTTTGCTTTCTAAGCTTGTTTTTTTACATTTTTGTGCTATAATTTTCTATTACCAGCCACGAAAGATTTGCTGCAACTAAACTGGAGTGGCAGTATGAGTAATTCCCATCACGAAAAAAGAATCTCTCTCTACAAAAAAGCCGCACGCCAGGCCAAAATCCTCAGAAAACAAATCGAATTTATTATCGGAGTTACAAAAACCGGGCTTGATATCATTGATTCCGAGTTCAATATCCGCTATATTGATCCGGAATGGGCAAAGATTTACGGTGATTTCAGGCATAAGAAGTGTTTTGAGTATTTTATGGACAGGACTGATGTCTGCCCGGGTTGCGGAGTAAAACAGGCATTGGAAACAAAAAATATTGTGATCACCCAGGAAAAATTGGAAAAAGAAGGAAATAGGGATATCCAGGTCACTACTATCCCCTTCCAGGGAGAAAACGGAGAGTGGCTGGTAGCCGAGATTAATGTCGATATCACACAAAGAAAGCAGATAGAAGAAGCATTGCGCAAGAGCGAGGCGCAGCAGAAAGCAATACTTAATAATGTGCCTGATATGGCATGGCTCAAAGATACGGAAGGCAGGTATATCGCTGCAAATGAACCGTTTAGCATTGCCAGCGCTTTTGATTCAAAAGCAATAATAGGAAAGACCGACTACGACATCTGGCCGAAAGAACTGGCAGATAAATTCCGCGCTGATGACAATAAAGTAATAGCTTCAGGCAGGCGTTTAAGCGTGGAAGAGCAGTTTGTAGATAAGCAGGGTAATGCGCATTGGCTTGAAACCATAAAAACACCGATATTTAACGGCAACGGAAAAATAATCGGCACAACAGGCATCGCGCATGATATTACCGAGCGCAAGAAGCAGGAAGAGCAATTGTTCATATACAGGACCCACCTTGAAACATTAGTAAGAGAGCGTACCTCTAATTTAGAGAAAGAGATAAATGAGCGTAAGATAGCCGAGCAGGAAAAAGAAGGCCTGAACAAAGAGCTGATGAAAAACAACATCCGCCTTAAACAGCTCTCTTTACGCGATTCTCACACGGGGTTATACAACCACAGGTTCCTGGCCGATGTAATTGAAGCGGAATTCCAGCGTGCCAAGCGGTATGCTTACCCATTATCGGTAATAATGCTCGATTTGGATTACTTTAAATCAATAAACGACGTTTACGGCCACCAGTTTGGCGACCTGGTCCTTAAGCAATTCTCTGACCACCTGAAAAAAGCAGTGCGTAATTACGACATTGTTATCCGCTACGGCGGGGAAGAATTCCTGATTATTTCTCCTGTCATAGACAGGCAGTCGTCTATAAGCTTTGCCCAGAGGATCTTGGATAATATCAATCTTTCTGATTTTGGCAACAATAAGCATACGGTAAAACTGAAATTAAGCATTTCTGTCGCAACCTTTCCCGAAGACGCTGTTAATAAAGGGATAGATCTTGTAGAATTGGCCGATAAGCTCATTAATAGCGTCAAGGAGAGCGGAGGCAAT
Source organism: Candidatus Omnitrophota bacterium (assembly GCA_016867005.1). Lineage (GTDB taxonomy): Bacteria > Omnitrophota > Gorgyraeia > Gygaellales > Profunditerraquicolaceae > VGKM01. Next base: position 1,532 of record VGKM01000071.1, read on the forward strand.
AAGGTTTATTCTTCGCTTGACGTTAAGGACCAGAAACAGCTTGTGCCTGTGGAAGAGGTCACCGATGTCGCATATTTAAAGGAAAAAGTCAATAAGCTGACTAAACGCGCTAACCAAAGCTTGATTGAAGCAATTTTTGCCTTTGCTAAAACCATTGAAGTAAAAGACCATTATACAGGAGAGCATGTTGAGCGCACCGTCGGTTATGCCGTGGATATCGCCAGGGCGCTTAATTTGTCCGATAATGAAATAGAGCATATTCGCCAGGCATCAATGCTGCACGATTTAGGCAAGATCGGCATCAGCGAGAAGATCCTGTATAAGAAATCAAAACTTACCACAAAAGAATTCTCGGAGATCAGGCGCCATCCGCAGATCGGAGTGGATATCATAAGGCCGATCCATTTTTTGCATCCGGTGATCCCTTTTATCCTTTATCATCATGAAAGATGGGATGGAAAGGGTTACCCCTACGGCTTAAAAGAGGAAGCTATTCCTTTGGGCGCGCGTATTGTTTCAGTGGCCGATGTTTATCAGGCATTGATTTCAGACCGGCCATACCGGAAAGCATACACCAAGAAAAAGGCGCTAGAGATCATTAAAGAAGAATCCGGTGTTTTGTTTGACCCTGCCATTGTCAATATTTTCTTCGAAGTCCTGCACAAAGAGAATTAAATTCCCTTGACTTACAGATTCCTGGTGCTAAAATAATGCCTCATATAAAAGGAGGTAGGTAAAATGTTCAAATTTGATTTATTATTATTGGCGCCCGTCGGCTCTATTATGGCGCTGGGGTTTGCATGGTATCTGGCACTTTTTATTTTAAGGCAGGATGAAGGCAGCGATACGATGCGCGAGATCGCCAATGCCGTAAGAATAGGCGCAAATGCCTATTTAAAGAGGCAGTATGCCGTAGTCAGCATATTTTTTGCGGTTATCTTTTGCCTTTTATTGGCAATGGCAATAAAAGGATACCTTGTAATGTTTGTGCCTTTTGCGTTCCTGACCGGAGGTTTTTTCTCGGCGTTGTCCGGCTTTATCGGCATGACCATTGCCACAAAATCATCAAACCGTACAGCGCAGGCAGCGCAGAAAAGTTTAAATTCAGGCCTCAGAGTTGCTTTTTCAAGCGGGGCAGTCATGGGTTTAACCGTAGTAGGCCTGGGCCTTTTGGATTTATCAATATGGTATTTTTTCCTTGATGCTTATTATAGCGGTGTTGCGGTACCTTCATGGTTTCCTACAGGGCTTGTCCCGTATTTTAATTGGCTTTTTGAGGCGCATCCATTACATGTCGGCACTGATAAGATCGCGGCGATCACTTCAACTATGCTTTGTTTCGGCATGGGTGCCAGTTCCCAGGCGCTTTTTGCCAGGGTCGGCGGCGGTATTTTTACCAAGGCCGCAGATGTCGGCGCGGATTTAGTAGGTAAAGTTGAAGCAGGGATCCCCGAAGATGACCCGCGTAACCCCGCAGTTATTGCCGACAACGTCGGTGATAACGTAGGCGATGTTGCCGGTATGGGCGCAGACCTTTATGAATCATACGTCGGTTCAATTGTCGCTACGAGTGCTTTAGGAGTTGCAGCGGGATTAGGCGTTGCAGGCGTGACCGTACCTATGGTTATGGCAGCGGTCGGGGTTATTGCTTCAATTATAGGAACTTTTTTTGTTAAGAGCAAAGAAGAAGCAAGTCAAAAAGTACTGTTAGCCGCTTTAAGAAAAGGCGTGTTTGTAAGCTCGATTTTAGTTGCCGTAATTTCATATTTTCTAATAAAGGCAACACTTGGCATGGAACATATCGGTGTTTATTGGGCAGTAATAGTAGGCCTGGCTGCAGGCGTTTTAATCGGCCTGTGCACCGAATATTATACATCCAGCGGATTTAAGCCGACCAGGTTTATTGCCGAGCAATCATTAACCGGGCCTGCCACAGTTATTATCGGCGGTATTGCTGTAGGTATGATGTCAACGGCTTTGCCTGTGTTAATCGTAGGCATTGCAATTTTAGCAAGTTATTTTCTTTCAGGCGGCGCGGTAAATCCAAATGCCGGGCTTTACGGGATTTCAATTTCAGCAGTAGGCATGCTTTCAACCTTAGGCATTACTTTAGCCACCGATGCTTATGGCCCGGTTGCCGATAACGCAGGCGGCAATGCCGAGATGTCGCATTTGCCTCCCGAAGTAAGAAAAAGGACCGATGCCTTGGATTCTTTGGGTAATACTACTGCAGCTACAGGTAAAGGTTTTGCAATCGGCTCAGCTGCGTTAACCGCGCTGGCATTGATTGCAGCTTACAGGGATCAGGTTTTGTTGTATGGAAAAGATATGGACTTGAGTTTAATGGTCCCCAATGTATTGGTAGGTTTGTTTATCGGCGCTATGTTGCCGTTTTTCTTCTGTTCAATGACGATGCGCGCAGTTGGACGGGCCGCAGGCAAAATTGTAGTTGAGGTACGCAGGCAGTTTAAAGAAATTGCCGGTATCATGGAAGGCAAAAACAAGCCCGATTACGCCCGATGTGTGACGATCGCCACTGTAGCAGCTCAAAAGGAAATGATCCTGCCTGCGCTTTTTGCGATCATTGCTCCGTTAGCCGTAGGTATTCTTATCGGCGTTGAAGCAGAAGTAGGGCTTTTGTGCGGCGCAACAGCAACCGGGTTTGTCCTGGCAATAATGATGGCTAACTCAGGCGGTGCCTGGGATAATGCCAAGAAATATATTGAAGAGGGTAATTTCGGAGGAAAAGGTTCCCAGGCGCACAAAGCAGGCGTTGTCGGGGATACCGTAGGAGACCCTTTTAAAGATACCTCCGGGCCCAGCTTAAACATTTTAATCAAGCTGATGTCCATGGTATCAATTGTTTTCGCTTCATTTATCATTAAAAATTCATTCTTTAAGTAACTTTTTGGAATGTTAGCTCAGAAACCTGTCCCACCCCGGAGGTGGGACAGGTTTTTTAGTTGTTTTAGCAGTGGAAAGTAGTATAATGCAATTCATGGATGATTTGGAATTTGTCCAAAAATGTACAAAAGGCGACAAGCTTGCATGGGACGAATTCGTCGAGAGGTATTCCCGCCTTATCTATAGCTATATCCATAGCGTACTAAAGATTAGATCTCAAAATAGCCATTCTTCTGAAACAGTCGATGATCTCTTCCAGGAGATCTTTGTCCTGTTGACTAAAGACAATTTCAGCAAACTAAAGACCTTTAAAGCCAAGAACGGCTGCAGTTTATCCAGCTGGTTAAGGCAGGTAACTACTAACTTTACGATTGATTACCTGCGCTGTTTAAAACCTACGGTTTCTCTTGAAGAAGGGGCAGAAGAAAACCTTATTTTAAAGGACATTGTGCCTGATAATTCGGACATACCGAGCCAGGCAGCGATTGAAGAGGAAAGGTTATTTCATCTGTCTGATTGCATACAGAAACTTGATGATGATGACCGGTTTTTTCTTGAGCTATTCATTAACAAGGGGCTTTCTCTGGAACAGCTAAAAAGGGCCCTGCGGATTTCGCGCGGAGCAGTGGATATGCGCCGGGCAAGGATCGTAGAGCGGCTCAAGCATTGTTTTAAAAGTAAAGGTTTTGCGTTAGATTTTTGATTTTTATTCGTCTATTAAGTAGGGGGGAGCTTAAGGCTATGCCGGATAAACTGGAACAATTGATTAGCAGGGTCTATAAAATATGGAAGTCAAAACAGCCCGTGCCAGGCGATTATCATCCTGATGAGGAGGATATCAGCTGTTTGCTTGAAGGCAAATTGCCTTATGTTGAGGCAGAGCGTATAAAGTTGCATTTAGCAGGATGCGATAAATGCGCAGAGTTATTTATATTGCCTTCAATTTTAGGAGATGCAGAAGAAAAAGATGTCCCGCAGGGCCTGTTGGCTAAAGCAAAGGATCTGGTCCAGAATGCGGGAGATAATTCCATTTTAGAGATAATCCTTAAATTAAGAGAAAATTTCCTGCAGTTAGTCAATACTACCGGAGATATCCTTGTGGGGCGTGAATTCGTGCCTACGCCGGTCCTGCGCAGCCGCAACATCGGCGATTTTAAGGATGAAATATTTATCCTGAAAGATTTCCGCAATGTCAGGGTGGAAGTGAAAATCGGCAGCAAAAACGGCAGATCTTTTATTTTAAGCGTGGGGGTCAAGGAAAAATCCACGCAGAAACCCGCCAGGGGTTTAAGGATTACATTGTTGAAAGAAGGGATAGAGCTTGAATCATATCAGGCGGAGTCGGGGAAAGCGCTTTTTGAGAATGTTCTATTGGGAAAATATTCGGTGGTTATCGCCCGGGCTGAAGAAAAGATCGCCGGGATATCCCTTGATATAGGCGAGTAAGATTATGCATATAGATGACAGAGTTCTTGTGCTTGAAGTAGATAAGCAGGATACTCACCTGAAAATGAGCATTTTTGAGCATAAAGATATTGCTCAAACACTGCGCCATTACAGCCAGATCGCGTTTTCTCCTGTCGAAGTGAATAAACTATCTCTCGAAATAAAAACGATATTAAATAAAGCCGATAAAAGCGGCATACTTGAAGATGAATCAATGGCAGAACTAAAAAAAACCGGCGGCCTGTTGTGGAGCCATTTGTTTACCAGGCAGGTAAAGGAGCGGCTGAGGGCATCTTCAATCAGAAACCTGATTTTATCCCTGGATGACGAATTGATCGGTTTCCCCTGGGAGCTTGCTTTTGACGGGGATGATTTTATCTGCCTGAAATTCAATC
>VGKM01000072.1 GCA_016867005.1 Candidatus Omnitrophota bacterium
TACCAGCTGGCACTTGCTTCCCAATTGTTTAGTCAATTCCACCCATCCATCATGGTCATGTTCGGACAACCCGTCTTCAATGGAAAGTATGGGGTAGGCCCCCAGCCATTTTTCATAAATATTCATAAGATCTGCGGCGCTCTTTTTAGTGTTTTCAAAATCGTACGCCCCGTCTTTAAAGAAAGAACTGGCAGCACAATCCAACGCCAGATAAATATCTTTACCGGGCTTATACCCTGCTTTTTCTATTGCTCCAACAATCAATTCCAGCGCCTCTTCGTTGGACTGCAGATTAGGCGCAAAACCGCCTTCATCCCCGACAGAAGTGGAAAGCTTCCTGGATTTCAGGATGCTTTTTAGGTTATGAAAAACCTCGGTTGCCTGCCTCAATGCCTCTTTAAATGTCGGCGCGCCTTTTGGCATAATCATGAATTCCTGGATATCAAGATTATTATCCGCATGCAACCCGCCGTTTAAGATATTCATCAAAGGTACAGGAAGCACGCAGGCTTTGTTTCCCCCGATAAATTTGTAAAGCGGCTCTTTCTTTGCGGCTGCGGCAGCTTTTGCCACTGCCATAGATACGCCCAAAATGGCATTAGCGCCGAATTTGGATTTATTTTCTGTTCCGTCTAAGTTAATCAGCAGCTTATCGATCGCTTTAAAATCCGGTTCCAAACCTTTTATCCTGGAAGCAATTACGCTATTTACGTTATCAACTGCTTTTAAAACGCCTTTTCCTAAATATCTGCCCTTATCGCCGTCCCTTAATTCAAGTGCTTCATTATCTCCGGTAGAAGCGCCTGAGGGCACTGCAGCCCTTCCTAAAGTATTATCTTCCAGTATTACGTCTACCTCTACGGTAGGATTCCCGCGGGAATCAAGGATCTCCCGTGCCTGAACTTTTTTTATTTTTGCCATGTCTTGCTCCTTATATTTGTTAAGATATTGGGTTAAATTATTTGCTGGCATAAAAGCAGAGCTTTATTATACACTCGTTAATTCGGAGGTCAAATGGTTTTTTGAAACAAACATAACCTCGTAGGTTAGATAATATTATTTTTATGTCCAAACCTACGAGGTTGGAGCGGTAAAAATGGTTTGACTAAAGAAGCTCCCTATGTTATCTTCTATTAATAGCACAGGGAGAATTATGGAAATAAGAAAATGGAAATTATTCTGGAAGCTCCACTGGATTAAGATACTGCTCGGGATAGGAATTACTGCGCTTGCCATATCCTTAGTTATTTTTATAATTATCGGCATACGCGCCTGGAACGAAGCCGAATCATACCTGAGGCAATCGCAGCTGGCGATGATACCCCTACAGCTCTACCTTCAGATAATAATGGCCTTGATTTTCGGCGTTGTTTACACCTTTATGTGGTATTGGCTGATGTTTAAACGCGGCGCCCAGTCATTCACCCAGACAAAAAAGAAATCCGTAGCCGGAGAAGAACTGGGGATTACCTGGAGCGATGTCATCGGCATGGAAGAAGCAAAGCAGGAAGCGCTCGAAGTCGTAAAACTTATCAAGGACCGCGCCGAACTCCAGCGCATCGGAGGAAAAATCTTAAAAGGCATCCTGATGCTCGGCCCTCCCGGATGCGGAAAAACCTACCTTGCTAAAGCCATAGCCACCGAAGCAAAAATGCCTTTCATCTCCATGTCCGGCTCGGAATTTGTCGAGATGTTTGTCGGCGTAGGCGCAGGAAGAATACGCAGCTTATTTAAACAGGCGCGCCAACACGCAGAATTTGAAGGCGGCTGTATTATCTTTATCGATGAAATTGACGCGGTAGGCGCACAAAGGTCCGTTGACAGGGGTTTCGGCGGGCAGACCGAAAGCAATACTACTCTAAATCAACTGCTCGTTGAAATGGACGGCCTGAAGGAAAAGGAATTAAATATAATCTTAATCGGCGCGACAAATGCCCCGGAAACATTCCTTGACCCGGCACTCTTAAGGCCTGGCAGGTTTGACCGAAAAATCTATGTTGACCTACCGGGGCTAGAAGACCGCGAAAGCCTGCTGGCTTATTATTTAAGGAAAGTCACTTTTGACCAGAATGATGTAAAGATCAACCGGCTGGCCAAAATCACTATCGGATACAGCCCCGCTGATATCGCAAATCTTGTAAGAGAGGCCGCATTAATAGCTGTGCGCCACCGCAAACAAAGCATCACGATGAGCGAAATCGAAGAAGCGCGTGAAAGAATAGCCCTGGGCATTAAACGTAAGATCAAGATGAATGACGAAGAGAAACGGCAAACGGCATATCATGAAGCAGGGCATGCGGTGGTCACATACCTTCTTGCTCCCTCAAAAGACGTTTTTAAAGCAAGTATCATACCCAGAAAAGCTACGGGCGGAGCCACCTGGATACCGGAAAAAGAAGAAACTTTTATCAAGGACCAGAAAGAGCTGCTTTCAGAAATTAAAATTGCCCTGGGAAGCTTTGCCGCAGAAAGGATCAAGTTTGGTTTTACTACAGCCGGTGTTGACGGAGATTTCCAGGTTGCTTTAGGCATTGCTCATAATATGGCATGGCGCTGGGGCATGGGAAAATCCGGCCTGATCGGAAATTTCGGCTCCCTCGTCAATCAAAGGCAATTCGCCAACCCCCTTATGTCGGAAGAAACCAAAGCAAAGCTGGATAACGATGTGCAGAATATATTAAACAGCTGCCTTCAGGAAGCGTCGGAGCTCCTAAGAAAAGAATCCGCGCTTTTAGATAGATTTGCCGAAGAGCTCTTTAAAAAGGAAGAACTAAATTACGATGAAATTGAAGCGATTTTCCGGGAATTCGGCAAAAGCCGGACTTAGCTTATTTCTGGCTATCGTTGTTCTCGGCTGCAGTAATTGCACCAACCCCACCTATACAAAAAAGCAGATCGATTCGGCAACAGAGAATATCCTGAAAAAAGAATACAAGCTTGAGGCAAAAGCAAAACTACTCGGCGATACCCTGTCGGTATATCTGCCTGTCCAGGATATTATTTCCCCTGCCAAAAACCCCAAGAAAATAAAAGAAATCTTTGAAGTAGGATCGGTCAAAAGCGCGTTTAACGATGCGTCTTTTGTGGTCAATTACGATATAAATAAGATCCGCCCCCTGGAAAAAATCGACCCCTATGAAATCAACAAAGAGGTCTCAGAAAAAGTCGGTAAAGTCCTGCGCACCCTTGTAAGAGTAATATCCAGTACCGCCCATTCAAAAGAAAGCCAGCCGGAATTCCTCCGCATTATTATCGGAGACACCAATTCCGGCTTTGAAATAGTAAATACTATTTACACTCTCGACCTAAAAAAAGTAGCTTACAATCTGATTTCCACCACGGAATACCAGCATCGCACGATCCAGGACACCGCCGTCAACGCGAAACTTATCAATGACATAAAAGGCAGCAGCATCCAGTTCAAAGAAGTAAAAATGAAGGATTTTATTGCCGGGCAAATCGAACAACGCATATTACGCAAATTTCAAAAACCTGAAGTCGATAAAAATGCCGATATAGACGCAGAAATCCTCAAGGTAATTGTTTCTGTAATGCAGATTTACGATTTTAACGGGTTTAGCGACGCGGAATTGAATAATTTAGTTACAAATAGCAGGTTAAAATTAAACAGGGCGGCGATTATGACAGGGCCTTCCGAGAAGAGATTCTAACCCTCCTCCCTTTTATCCCCAGTTTTCCTTTAACAAAAATGTTGATGGCCTCTGGATAAAGCAAGTGTTCGATCTTATGGATTTTCTCTTCGAGCGACTTTAACGTATCGGATGCTTTAATTACTAAGGCCTGCTGCAGGATTATGGGCCCATGGTCCATTTTTTCGTCCACAAAGTGGACTGTAACGCCTGTTACCTTAGCCCCATAGAAAAAAGCATCGCGGATCGCATGCGCGCCTTTAAAAGCAGGCAGGAGCGCCGGATGGATATTAATAATCTTATTCTTAAAATTCCCGACAAAATCCGGACTTAAGACCCTCATAAATCCGGCTAAGACAACCAGGCCGATCTTTTCTTTTTTAAGGAGCCGGATAATTTCATTCTCAAAATCAGCCCTATTGGAATAATCTTCGCGGGCAATTATTACTGCCTTGACTTGCGCGCGGAGCGCCTTTGCTATAACGGGCGCAGACGGGTTGTCAGAAACCAATAAAGACAGGCGCGCCTTGATTTTCCCTTTCTTAACAGCTTCGGCAATCGCGCTAAAATTACTGCCCCTTCCGGAAGCAAAAACAGCTATATTCACCCCGCCCTTCCTTTCTATTCTTAATAAAACCCCAAACCTTACCTATTGTCTTTAGGAAGGGCGGGGTTCATCATCCCCTCTTTCTTATCGTTTTCATAGGGCAAACATCTATACATTTCCCGCAGGAAGTACATTTATCATAATCAATTACCGCGACATTGTCTATAACTTTAATAGCGCTCACAGGACAGGCCTTTTCGCAGAGCTTACATGCAATACAACCAACAGGGCAGGATGCTTTAGTATCTTTACCCAGGTCATGCGAGCTGCAGGCAACAAAAACATTTCCTGAAAGCGGGCTCAATGATAATATTTTCTTCGGGCAGATCTCAACACACTTATTGCATGCCTTGCATTTATCTTTATCAATTAAAGGCAGGCCATCCTCTGACATCTTTATTGCATCAAAAGGGCATACCCGCAGGCAATCTCCGAACCCTAAACAACCATATACGCATGCCTTCTGGCCCCCTAAAACAAGGTTGGCGGCAACGCAATCTTTTATACCCTGATATGTATATTTATCCTTCGCGCGGCTGCCTCCGAAACAATGCAGAGTAGCCACTTTTTTAACTTCCTCTTTTATTTTTACCCCTAAGATTTTAGCGATACCCTCTTTTGCCTCTTCATTTGACACTGTGCATTTTTCTACAGTGCAGCTGCCCTGGATCAGGCCTTCGGCAAACCCCATGCATCCGGGAAAACCGCAGGCGCCGCAATTAGCACCCGGCAATCTGGAGAAAATCTTTTCAATCCTCGGGTCAGCTTCAACGCAGAATTTTTTGCTTGCGATGGCAAGGACCAGGCCGAAACCCAAACCTAAACCGCCCAAAATTATTATCGGAATTAATATTTCCATTTTTAAAACCTGAAGCCGTTAAAGCCCATAAAAGCCAGGCTCATTAATGAAGCAACGACAAAAGCTATGGCTACTCCCCTCATGGAGCGCGGCGTATCGGCAAACTGCAGGCGTTCCCTTATCCCCGACATCAATATCAAAGCCAGAAGAAATCCTATCCCCGCAAAAAATGCCTGAAATACCGAATATGCAAAACCCCATTTTACTGCCTGCCCTGACGGAAAAAAGTTGTCGATATTAAGGATAGTAACGCCTAAAACCGCGCAATTGGTAGTAATTAAAGGAAGATAGATACCTAAGCTTCTATATAAAGCAGGCGAATTCTTGCGTATTACCATTTCGATAAACTGCACAAAAGCGGCAATTACGAGAATAAAAACTATTGTCCTTAAATACTCGACATTAAAAGGAATGAGCAGAAAATAGTAAAGCAGCCAGGTAATTATGGCAGAGCAGGTCATAACGAATATTACGGCAAACCCCATACTGGTTGCGGATTTTGTTTCTTTTGAAACCCCTAAAAACGGGCATAGGCCGAGGAATTTTGAAAGAATGAAATTATTTATAAAAACCATACTGATAGCTATCGCTAAGATCTTTCCGACGTCCATTTTATCCGCAACAACCTCCCTTGCCTATGTTCTTGCCGCCTTTTTTCCGGCGGATCAAGTTAGTTATTCCGATCAGAAGGCCCAGGGTAAGCAAAGCGCCCGGAGCAAGGATCATTAATGTTATTGTTTCTGCCTTAGGGATTATTTTAATGCCGGCAATGCTTCCGGCCCCCATTAATTCCCTTATCGTAGCAATAGTACAAAGGCCAAGGCTAAAACCGATCCCCATGCCAAGCCCGTCAAAAAGAGAAGGTAAAACCGGGTTCTTGCTGGCAAAAGCTTCTGCCCTTGCCAAGATTATACAATTCACAACTATCAGCGGGACAAAGATGCCCAAAGAAGCATTAAGTGCCGGAAAATATGCCTTTAAAATCAATTCACACATGGTGACAAAAGTAGCAATGATAACGATAAATGCCGGCAACCTGATACGGTCCGGAATAAATTTGCGCACCGAAGAAACGATAATATTGGAACAGATCAACACAAAGGTTGCGGCTGCCCCC
>VGKM01000073.1 GCA_016867005.1 Candidatus Omnitrophota bacterium
GGTGTAAAATGATTGAAATAAACCTTCTGCCCGAAGAATTGAGGGCAAGGAAAATAAAATCTGGATTTGACCGGAAATACCTGCTTTTGATCATTCCTTTGGCAGCGGTCATGCTGGTAATTGTGCATATATATTTGACCGCAATGCTGGTTGCTAAGAATTATCAGGCAGGCGTGCATGCAAAAAAATGGAAATCGCTTGAATCCGACCGTAACAGGCTGGAGAAATTAAAAAAAGAGAGCACGGTCGCCCTCCAGGATGTAAAAGCAATCCAGGATATTGTAGCAAAAAGGATTAATTGGGCAGAGAAATTAAATAAACTGAGTTTAAGCCTACCCTCAGGCGTGTGGTTTAATGACGTTTCTTTGGGGGGAAAGGACTTGGTTTTAAGAAGTTCGGTTATATCGCTGCAAAAAGGCGAGCTGAACCTGATAAACACTTTTATTGATAAGTTAAAATCTGACCGGGGATTCTTTGATGATTTCGAAGGCCTTGAATTAGGCAATGTGCAGAGAAGGGTATTGGGCGGGTATGAGGTTGTTGATTTTACCTTAACCGGGAAAATAAAGCAAAAATGACGGCTAAATTGAAAGATTTATTTGAAAAAGCAACCTCCGACAGCAAAAAAATCATAATTATAGTGTTATTTGCCTTTACAATATTTTATCTGGATTATTCGCTTGTTTTAAAAGCGCAAATATCAAACCTTGGTAAATTGAGTTCACGTGCCCTTAAAACAAAGTCAGACATAGATAAACTGCAAAAAGAACTTCTGGCTGTAAAGGATATTAAGCTTAAGCAGGAATCCGAAGGGGCCTCAGGGCAGGAAAAAACAAAGAAGATCATCGGTGAAGACCAGGTCCCGGCCTTATTAAATGAGATTTCGGAGATCGCAAATAAAAACCAGATCAGGATAAATCAGATTAAACCGGCTAAGGTCACAAAAGATGCCAAATCTCTTAAATCTGCAAAGGCAACTCCGGTTTCTAAATTCGGCGGCTATACGATAACCCTTGATCTATCAAGCGACTACCATCACTTGGGTAGTTTTATAAATGACCTTGAAAACGCCGAAACGTTTCTATCGGTTGATGACCTAAAGATCGTCCCAAATGCCAGTGATTATTTCCGGCAAAATATCAAACTGGTTTTAAAAACATATGTTAAATAAATCAGCTTTCAGCCTCGTCGGCGCGCTTTTTTACATATTTTCTACTTTCGTATTTGCACAGGACGCCTATAAATATGATGCAAAAGGCAAACGTAATCCTTTTATCCCGCTTGTTACTGCCGACGGACAGTTAATCAAACTTGATTCCGAAGGAGAATCGGAGAATAAAGACCTGATGCTTGAAGGCATTATTTACGATAAAAACGGCATATCTTATGCAATAGTGAACAGCCAGATAGTAAAAACAGGGGATTTTTCGGGAGAATACCAGGTATTAAAAATCGAGAATAATAAAGTCATCTTTATCAAAGAGGGGCTTACTTCAGAAATTGAGCTGAAGAAGGGGGAAGAATGAAAAAACTTTTAATCATGTTTATTTTTTGCCTGGCTTGTCATTTTGTTTTTGCAGAAGACGTTAAGAATGAGATAGAGATACAATTCACCGACGAGGATTCTGTCGTTGAAATAACGCCTGCCGACCCGGGGGCAGAGGCCCCGAAAAGCCTGGCAGCATCACAAAATGTCACGCTTGATTTTAAGGATGCCGATATCAATAACGTGCTCAAGATCATCTCTTTTAAGTCAGGCACCAATATCGTGGCAACTCCGGATGTAATCGGAAACGTCAGTATTCGTTTGGTTGATGTGCCTTGGGAGAAAGCTCTGGACGTCATTTTAAAAACATACGGCTATGCATATGAGAAACAGGCAAATATTATCCTTGTTACTAAAGCCGAGAATATTTCAAAGATACAGGCGGAGGAACCGCTGCGCACCGAAGTGTATAACCTGAAGTTTCTTGATGCGCAGGATGCGGAGAAGGGCATTGTGCCTCTGTTGTCCAACAGGGGCAGGGTCGCTGTCCTTTATTCCAAGGGCCAGAAAGGATGGCAGTTCGGGACTTTTAAAATCGGAAAAAGCGGGACTTCTTCTGAGGGGCCGACAAGGATCGAGCAGGGGCAAGGTTCTCAGTTAGAAACAATTGCGCTTGAAAAAAATGCAGCTGGCGCGGTCATACCGGTAAAAGTAGATTTACCGTCTTCAATAAAATCAAAAACGCTGGTTATAACCGATACAGCGGCATCCCTTGACAGGATCAAAAGCTTTCTTGATGAGATTGATAAAAAACCGAAACAAGTCCTTATTGAAGCAAAATTCATGGAGGTAAATACCGATAAATTACGTGATATCGGTTTTGACTGGGGAACGGGCTCAAGCGGCGCTAGCGGCTATGCCACGCCCCCTTATGATATCGGGCTTAATAAGAACAATTTGACTACTCTTGCCGGAAGGAATTTGGCAAGCGAATTTACTCCTGGGAAATTCAGCCCTTTGGAGGGGACTACTGTTTTCCCCGGTACTTATCCTTATAAAGCGGGCCTGGAGTTATTGTTTAAAAAACTCGGCGGGTCGCAGTTTGAAGTTATTATTCATGCGTTAGAAGAGGACGCCCATGCCAATACCTTGTCTGCGCCCAGGATTGTGACTCTTGATAACCAGGAGGCATCTATGCTTGTCGGTTATCATACGCCTATATTAAGCGCGACAGTAACCGCGGGGACCGATACAACCGGGCCTACTCAAACTCAGACGCTTGATTATTATCAGGAGATCGGCATCCGGCTTAATGTAGTGCCGCAGGTAAGCGATGAGGGCTACATTAACATGCTCATCCATCCCAGTATTACTTCATCTAATTCAAATGTAACTGCGACTTCAAGCGCAGGCACAGGGCAGCAGGCGGTAACTACCGAAATAAATTACCCTATTATTACCGTGCGCGAAGCGCAAACGCAGATCATGATGAAGGACGGGGAAACGGTGGTATTAGGCGGCCTTTTAAGCGACGTAAAATCAAAACAGACAATAGGGGTGCCTTTTTTCAGCAAAATACCTATATTGGGCGGTTTTTTCAGGCGGGATATTTATGATACGGGCAAGGTTGACCTGTTGATATTTATTACCGCGCATATCGTAAATGAAAAGACCCAGTTAACGCTTGAGGAAATCGCTGAGTTGCAAAAGAAATATTTCACTTCTCCTCTCGACGAGAAAGAAGCAAAGAAGAAAAAGAAGGCAAAAAAATAGCCCGCCAAAATCGATGCAAAAAATAAAGTTCGGTTTTAAAAAAAAGGGGTTTATGAAATATATTTCGCATCTGGACCTGATGCGGCTTTTCGCCAGGGGATTGCGGAGGGCGGGCCTGCCGATTAAAATGACAGAAGGTTTCAGCCCCCATCCGAAATTAAGCATTAAGAGGGCGTTGAAATTAGGGGTAGAGAGCGATAACGAAGAAGCAGCGATAGTTTTTAGGGGTTATTTTGATATTAATGAATTCAAAAATATTTTTCAGGCACAATTACCAGAAGGGATAGAAATAACTTATGTCCAAAGAGATTTTAATTAATATTGAACCTCAGGAAAAAAGGGTAGCGATCGTAAAAGACGGCCGGCTGGAAGAATTTTATATTGAGCGCCCGCAGGATAAAACAATTGTAGGCAATATCTATAAAGGAAAGATCGAGGCAGTTGTCCCGTCGGTCGGGGCAGCTTTTGTAGATATCGGGCTTGTAAAAAAGGGTTTTTTATATTTATCTGAGATTGAGTATGCTTTTGAAGCAAGCGATGCCGGGGAATTGAAGAAAAAAGAGATCAAAAAAGGTGACGAAGTGTTGGTACAGGTTGTAAAAGAATCCTTTGGCACCAAGGGCCCGCGGCTGACCTGTCACATAGGCCTTGCCGGCAGGTATCTTGTCCTTATGCCTCAGGAGGGCCAAGTGGGGATCTCAAGAAGGATAGAGGATGACGACGAAAGGAAGCGCCTGAGGGTAATCTTAGGAGAGTTAAAAATCCCCAAGGACTTGGGTTTTATAGTGCGGACCGCTGCTTGCGGGAAATCAAAGCAGGAGTTAATACGGGATGCGAATTTTCTGATGAAACTATGGTCAAGGATCGAGAAAATCGTCCAGAACAGCAAGGCGCCGGCGCTTGTCTATGAAGAATACGATTTGACATTCAGGGTGATCAGGGATTCATTTGCCGACGATGTCAACAAATTGATCGTAGATTCTAAACCGGAATTTTACCGGATCTTGAAATTCATGCGGACCTTCCTTAATTACCTGACAAAAAAGGTTGAGTTTTACCGCGGCACCGACCTGTTCGAGGAAAAAGACGTTGAAAAACAGATCAATAAGATCTTTGAAAGCAGGGTTTACTTTAAATCTAAGGCATATATTATTATTGAGCCCACTGAAGGCCTGGTTGTTATTGATGTTAACTCCGGAGGTTTTGCTAAGAAAATGAACCAGGAAGAGACCGCTTTTAAGGTAAACTGCGAAGCAGCCGTAGAAGTCGCCAGGCAGCTTCGGCTCAGGGACTTAGGCGGTATAATCGTCGTGGATTTTATCGATATGGAGCGCGAGGGGCACCGCAGAGAAGTCCTGAATGTCCTTAAAAAAGCCCTGTCTACCGACCGCGCTAAATACGATATTCTTGGTATTTCCAAATTCGGCCTTGTTGAAATTACACGGGAACGCATCCATAATACCGTCCAGACACTTTCTTATCAGAACTGCCCATATTGCAAGGGCAGGGGCAGGGTGAAATCCGGGCTTACCACTTCCATATATGCGTTGAAAGAGCTTAAGAGGTTCCTTATTAAGAATAAGGGCGTCAGGCAGGCCGATTTATCTTTAAATCCCGATGTGGTTGATGAGATCTTCAGGGAAAAAGAGAACCTGAAGTTGATTGAGAATAAATTCAAGGTAAAAATAAACCTCGTTTCTAACCCCGCTTTACACATAGAAGATATCAGAATCTCTTAACTTTCCTGACCTGTCCCACCCCGGAGGTGGGACAGGTTTTTTCGACGATTTCTCGCTTGACGCCTGCCTATTTTATGGTATACTAATAACCTTAATTGAGCCAAAAAAATAACACAATAAAGGAGAGGCAAATGTTTGCAATAATTGAAGTTGGAGCAAAACAGTATAACGTAAAGAAGGGCGATTTTATTGATGTGGAAAAGCAATCCGGCGCCGAAGGTAAAGAAATAAGCCTGAATAAGGTTTTATTGGTCACGGATAAAGATAAAGTCGAGGTGGGCAAGCCCTATATCAAGGGCGCAACCGTAAAAGCAGCTATCTTGATGCACCTGAAGGGTGAGAAGAAAATATCTTTTAAATACCGCAGGCGCAAGTCGTCTCATTGGAAAAAGGGGCATCGTCAGCAGTTAACCCGCCTTCAGATAAAAGATATCGGCATAGAATAATCTTTCCAATGTTCATTGATAACGTAAAGATCTATGTGAAAGCAGGCGAAGGGGGGCGCGGGTGTTCCAGCCTGTACCGCGATAAGTATAAGCGCGAGGGGATCCCCGACGGAGGAGACGGCGGCCGTGGCGCAGATATAATAATACGGGCGGACCGCAATGTGGGGACATTGCTTGATTTTCAGTTTAACAGGCATTTCCTTGGCAAGCACGGCGAGCACGGTTCGGGCAAAAACAAGAAAGGTAAAGATGCCGAACCGATTATTATCCGCGTGCCTATCGGGACTAACATAAGGGATGCAAGGACATCTTGTCTGTTGAGGGACCTCGTAAGGGACAAAGAAGAGGTGGTTATTGCAACAGGCGGCAGAGGAGGCCTGGGTAATAAGCGTAGAAGAGAAGCAACTCCCGGAGAAAAGGCAGAAGAAAAGGAATTGCTGCTTGATTTAAAACTTATTGCCGATGTCGGCCTTATCGGCTGCCCTAATGCGGGCAAGTCCACTTTGATCTCTGCTATTTCAGGGGCCCGTTCAAAAGTCGCAGCTTACCCGTTTACAACAAAATATCCTGTCCTGGGCGTAGTTGAGTACGGTGATAAGAGGTTTACAGTGGCGGATATCCCGGGGTTGATCGAGGGCTCTTCTTCGGGCAAGGGG
>VGKM01000074.1 GCA_016867005.1 Candidatus Omnitrophota bacterium
TTATCGACGGGCAGCTTGATGAATGCGACCTGACCTTAAAGGACCTGGAAAGGATTTCAGCAGTTTTTATACGTATATTAAGCGGCATATACCACGGCAGGGTCAGCTATCCCGAAAAAGATAAACCATAAGTGAAGCCAAATAGGAACACTCCTAAAGTAGTAATAAAAAATAATCAAAAAAGAATTACCGTAACAGGCGCTTTTCTAAAAAGTATTGGCTCGGCAGTAAAACAAACTTTTTTAAACCGGCCCCTTTCCTCTAAAGGAACAATAACCATAGCCCTTGTGAATGATAAAGTTATCCGCGAACTTAACCTGCTCTACCTCGGGGAGGACTCTCCGACCGATGTATTGTCTTTTAACATTGAGAGAGACAAACACAGGGGTATTTTAGTCGCCGATATCATAATTTCTACGGATACCGCCGTTAAAAACGCAAAAATATACGGCACAACCGCAAAAAACGAGCTCCTCTTATACGTAATACACGGCTCCTTGCATCTTTTAGGGTATAATGATAATTCTATGAAAAAGAGGAACATTATGGAAAAAGAAGCTTACCGCATATTGTCCACGATAAACCATGCCAATTCATAAAACCGAAGCAATTGTCCTAAGAAAACGGGATTTCAGGGAAACTTCGATTATCGCCGAATTTTTTACGCGGGAATTCGGAAAACTAAGCGGGCTTTTAAAAGGGATACGCACTGATCAAAAAAAATTTGCTTCAACTTTAGAGCCGTTTTCCTTTAACGAGATCGTCTTCTACCGTAAAAGGAACTCCACCCTGCATTTAGTCAGCCAGTGCGACGTCAGGGATAACTTTAACAACACCCGCTCAAGCATATTCAAAGTAGGGGCTGGAAGCTTGATAGTGGAATTAATCGGGGCCCTGATGCAGGAAGAGGACCAAAACGAAGGGATCTTTAACCTTGCAATGACCTGCCTCAAAGAACTGGAAACAAATAACAATGTAGATAAAATACTCACTATATTTAAAATAAAAGTCCTGGCCCTATCCGGATTCAAGCCAAACTTTGATTCCTGTGTTTCCTGCGATTCTAAAGTAATGGACCAGACAAAGTTCTCCCTGGCGCTTGGAGGATTGCTATGCCCGAAGTGCCAGAGAAAAGACCTGAAGGCGCGTACGATTTTCCGCGGCACGATTGCCTCTATTTCCCATATCCAGAGGAACGATTTCCGCATTAATCTTAACCTCGGGATGAACCCCGAGATCAAAAAAGAACTCGATTTGATACTCAACTTATTCTTAAACTTTCACCTTGAAAAACAGCTTAAGTCGCAAAGAGTAATGGACAAGCTTGATGATTTTCTGCCTGCGGGCATATAAAAATGAGGTGACAAATGAAAATAGTTATTGTCGGGCCGGGAGCCATAGGCCTGTTACTGGCGGCATTTTTATCAAAGAGCAAAGAAGATATCTGGCTCTTGGACAAAAATAAAGAACGTGCGGAAAAATTAGCCCGGGACGGGATTTCCGTTGAAGGCATATCGGGCAAGTGGAATACTAAAATCAAAGCAACAAGCGACCCCAAAGAAATCGGCACAGCAGAGCTGGTGGTTCTGGCAACAAAATCCTACGATACAAAAAACGCTATCACGCAGAGTAAACTAATAATCTCCGAAAAGACCGCGGTCCTGACCCTCCAAAACGGCATAGGCAACATAGAGATAATAAGCGAGGCCGTAGGGCCTGATAATGTCATCGGAGGCACAACTAACCTGGGCGCAACCCTTCTTAACGATACTCACATAAGGCATGCCGGCAACGGAGAGACAATAATCGGCAAAATTGACGGTTCAACGCCTGTAATCATGCGGGAGGTGAGGGAATTATTTAATAAAGTTAAATTGGAGACAAAGATCTCCCGTGACATTAAAGGGATCCTCTGGTCAAAACTTATTATCAATGCCGGCATAAATGCGCTTACCGCATTAACAAGGCTTCACAACGGCCGGCTCACCGAGTTCGAAGGGACACGCAGGATCCTGCGCGATGCAGTAACCGAAGCTGTCAAAATCGCAAAACGCAAACGCATTAAGCTTATCTATGACGACCCGCTGGCAAAAGTTGAAGCCGTATGCGAAGCAACTTCCGGGAATATCTCATCAATGCTGCAGGATGTACTGCGCAGGAAAAGGACTGAAATAGATTTTATAAACGGAGTCGTGGTGCGGCTGGGGCAGGAGCTTGGGATCCCTGTGCCGGTCAATACAATGCTCGTAAACCTTGTTAAAACAATTGAAGCAAGCCATCATTTCGCTCTTGAAAGATAACCTCAATGAAAAAGATAAGCATATTGACTCTCATTGTTGTAATTATCACCTCTGCGTATTTTATTGCCAAGACATACAAAGGCACTTGCCCGCTTGCTAAATTAAGGGCTGAGCAAAGATCAGCCGAAATAAAAAAATCAGAATCAAAGAACCAGGAAGGCATGCTGCTGTTACGGCTGCGCAAAAACAAACAAGCGCTGGCTATATTTAATGAAGTGCTGGCAAAAGACCCTGGCAACATAGAAGCATTATGGGGCAAGGGGGAATTTCTAAGAAGGAACTACCGGTTCAAAGAAGCAGAGGGAATATTTAACAAAACGCTTCAGCTAAAACCGGGTTATCTTTCAGCCCTGAACAGTTTAGCTTATATAAAATACCAGCAAGGCAACCTTAGCGAATCACTGAAGATGGTAAATGAAATACTGCAAAATAAAGAGATTGATAATGAAAACCAGGCGCATGCCTACTTATTAATAGGAGGCATAAACGGCACACTGACTGACCAGGGGGGTATTTTTGCCAAAATGAAATACGGCACACAGATAAAACCGTATTTTGAACGCGCAAGAGACATTGCGCCTGAGCTGCCGGAAACTCACGTTGCCCTGGGGACCTTTTATTTAAAAGCGCCCGGCATAGCCGGAGGCGACTTGAAAAAAGCACTTTTTGAATTGGAGCAGGCAGTAAAAATGGCGCCTGATTATGCCACTGCCAATGCCCGCCTCGCCCAGGCGTATAAAAAAATGGGCAAAACTGATAAGTATAATTTTTATATCCAAAAGGCAAAAAACTTAGACCCAAAAGACGAAGCCCTCCTAAATGATTAATTTAGAAATCGCTGAAATATTTAAAGACATTGCTAGAATCCTGGAGATAAAGGGAGAGAACGTCTTTCGTATCCGCGCCTATACAAGAGCAGCGCAGAATATCGAAGGATTTCCTAACCTTGAGAGCTATATAAAGCAGGGCCGCCTGACAGATATACCGGGCATAGGCCATGACCTTTCGGAAATGATCAAGGAGTATGCCGCAACCGGTAAAATCAAAACATATGAAGAATTAAAAAAAGCCCTTCCCGCCGGATTATTAAATCTCCTGAATATCCCGTCAATCGGCCCAAAAACCGCCAAGTTATTATATGAAGAGGCAAAAATTAAGGACATCGCAGGCCTGGAAGAGGCAATAAAGCGCGGAAAACTTACGGGCCTGGCCGGCATCAAGGAAAAAACAATTGAAAATATCAAGAAGGGGATCGAGATCCTGAAGCGCGGCAAGGAAAGGATGACGCTTGCCCAGGCAACTCTTGTAGCGGATGAATTTATCAGTGAACTTAAAAAAATGCCGCAGGTGAAAAAGATCTCGCCTGCCGGAAGCCTGCGCCGCCAAAAGGATACGGTAAGAGATATTGATATACTTATTACATCAAAAGAGCCGGAAAAAATCATTGGAGCTTTTATAAAATTAGGGCAGGTAAGAGATGTCCTGGCTAAAGGACGGACCAAAGCCAGTGTGCGTACAAATGAAGATGTCCAGGTTGACTGCCGGGTTTTAGAGGAGAGGGCTTTCGGAGCAGCCCTCTTGTATTTTACCGGCTCCAAAGATTTCAACATCAAACTCCGCCAGATCGCTATCAAGAAAAACCTCAAACTAAACGAATACGGATTGTTTTCCGCCGCAGGCGGATCCGCCTCCGGCGGAAAGGAACAGCTTCTTGCCGGCAAAACCGAAGAAGAGATGTTTAAAACCCTCGGCCTTTCCTATATAGAACCGGAGCTAAGGGAAAATACCGGAGAAATCGAACTTGCCAGAAAAGGCGCCCTGCCGCATTTAGTGGAATTAAAAGATATAAAGGGCGACTTACATGCCCACACGAACTACTCCGACGGAGCAAGTTCAATCCGCGAAATGGCCGATGCCGCAATACGGCGCGGCTATTCCTATATTGCGCTCACCGACCACTCTGAAAGCTTAAAAGTAGCCGGAGGGCTGAATACCGCGGAACTAAAAAAGAAGAGGGATGAAATCGCCGGAGTAAATAAAGAATTAAAAAATTTCCGGGTGCTTTTCGGCACAGAAGTCGAAATCGGCTCAACCGGCAAGATCGATTACAAAGATGAAGTATTGGAAGGGTTTGATATAGTGGTTGCAGCGATCCACACCGGTTTTAAACAGTCAAAAGAGCAGCTTACAAAAAGGATCATCCTGGCCTGTAAAAACAAACACGTCAATATTATTGCCCACCCGACAGGTAAACTCTGGGGCAGCCGGGATGCTTATGAAATCGACTTTGAAGAGATATTAAAAGTTGCCCGGGACACCAATACGCACCTTGAAATCAATGCCTTTCCTAACAGGCTTGATTTAAACGATAAAAATTGCCGCAGGGCAAAAGAAGCAGGTGTTAAGATCGCCATCAGCACGGATTCGCATGAAGCCAAACAACTCGATGCGATGAAATTCGGCATATCGGTAGCACGGCGCGCCTGGCTTGCCCCTGAAGACGTGATCAATACTCTGCCCCTGGAAAAATTATTGAAAATAATCAAGAAATGAAAAAGCGTTTTCCATTATTTGTATTTTTTAGCATTATTTTGTTATCCGGCTGCCAGGATAAATCCCTTTATACAAATAAACAGGTTGCCATGGGGACATTCTGCGAAGTGGTCTCTCCGGATAAAAATAGCGCAAAAATCGTTTTTACGGAAATAAAACGCATTGAAAACCTTTTAAGTAAATATCATCCGGAAAGCGAAATATCAAAGTTAAATAAAAACGGAAAACTCATCGCAGGCCCCGAAACGTATTACATCCTTAAGAAATCGCATGAATTCTGGAAATTATCCGGAGGCGCCTTTGACATCACCGTAGCGCCCCTTTTGGATTTATGGGGCTTTACGGACAAGCAATGCATACTCCCGAAAAAAGATCAAATTAAGGCAGCACTTAAACTCATCGGGTCTGAAAAAATTTACTTTAATGACAGCAATAATATGGTAGAATTTACTGTCCCCGGGATGAAAGTCGACCTTGGCGCAATTGCCAAAGGGTATGCCCTTGACTGTGCAATAAATAAATTAAAGGAATCCGGAGTCAAAAGCTGCCTCATAAACCTTGGCGGCCAGATATATTGCCTTGGAAGCAGGTTTGGAAGGCCATGGAGAATAGCCGTCAGGGACCCGAGGGCCGAAGGCGGCACCACTGAAATATTAGATTTGACTGATAAAGGAGTGGCGACAAGCGGGGATTACGAGCAGTATTTTATTAATAACAATAAGCGTTATAGCCATATCTTTAACCCTAAAACAGGGTATCCCAGCGATTCAGGGGTCATTGGCACCACCATAATCTCTGAAAGAAACCTAGACGCTGATGCATTATCAACTGCGGTATTTGTCATGGGAAAGAGTAAGGGGAGGGAATTCGCAAAAAAATTCCCCGGCATAGAAATTAAGATTTTAGAAGAAAATAATCAAAAAAGAGGGGGCAATGAATAAATTAAGTATTCAAGATATCCGGTCACTCAAAGGTAAGCGCAAGATCACGATGCTTACCGCCTACGATTACCCTTTGGCATCGCTGATAGACAAGGCAGGCATCGATATAATCCTGGTAGGCGATTCAATGGCAAACGTTGTCCTGGGCTTAGAATCAACTACGCAGGTCGGGATGACGGAAATGCTCATCTCTGCAAAAGCAGTCACCCGGGCAACCAAAAACGCATTAGTAATAGGGGACATGCCTTTTGAATCATACCAGGCGCATCCCGAAGAAGCAGCAAAGAATGCATTACGTTTCATAAA
>VGKM01000075.1 GCA_016867005.1 Candidatus Omnitrophota bacterium
AATATTAGACAATAATTTTGTTGATATTGTCGTATTTGGAGAAGCAGAAGTTACTTTATGCGAACTGGTAAATTCAATAGAAAGAAACGAAGAAATTAACCGGTGCCTGGGTGTCGTTTTTAAAAAAGATGGAAAAAAAATATACTCCGGAGAACGCCCTTTTATCAAAAACCTTGATGAGCTGCCTTTTTTAGATCTGTCCTCTTTTCTGCTGAATAACTACGACGACTCAGAACATATTGCGCTGATGACCTCACGTGGTTGTTTGATGCATTGTGTTTTCTGTAGCTCCGTAGAATTTTGGCCGGGGTATAGGACAATGAGCGGAGAAAGGATCTTTCAAGAGATAAAATTTCATAAAGATAAATATAAAGCATTAGGGCATGTGAATTTTTTAGACCTGGTTTTTAATGGCAATATGAAGACGCTAAATAATTTTTGCGATTTAATGATAAAGCAAAAATTTAACCCTCCGATTGACTGGGTAGCCAATGCAATAATCAGGCCAGAGATGACTCCGGATATCTTAAGCAGGATGCGAGAAGCTGGTTGCGAGCGTTTAATATATGGGATAGAGTCCGGCTCGCAGCGTGTTTTAGATATAATGAAAAAGAAATACAGGATTCCCGATGCCGATAACGTAATAAAGGCTACCCATGAGGCAGGAATAAAGGTAACGGCAAATTTTATGTTTGGTTTCCCAGGAGAGGCTGAGGAAGATTTCCAGATGACCTTAGATTTTATTAAAAGAAACTCCAGGTATCTAGATAGGGCTTATCCTTCTAGGACTTTCTGCGCGATTGAAGAGCATAGTTATTTATCTGGGCATTTGGAGGAGTTTGGTATTAAGTCAAATCCGCCTAATCATTTATATTGGGAAAGCCTCGATGGTAAAAATACCTACCCCGAGAGGCTGGGGCGTTGTGAAGAGTTTTGTAACATAGCTGATTCTTTAGGGGTTGAGATCGGTTGTGGTGTTCAGACTTCTGTGGAGCTCGATCGTTGGTTTAGCCTGGGCCATTATTACGAATGCAAAAAAAATTATGTAGATGCCATAAATTGCTTCCTTAAGTATTATGAACTAGATGATAGTAACGAAGTTATCATAGGTAAGATTAAATATTATTCAAGACAAATAGAAACAGGCAATCAAGAGATTAACATCGATTCTAGACTAAAAAACGCATTAGCTGCTTTGAGTAAAAAGGTAAAAACGAACTTACAGATTATGTCGCAGTCAAAAAATACAGATAGATTAGTTAAAAGACGCTTTACTTGGAATATTCATTACAGTTGTAATTACCGCTGTCCCTACTGTTTTTTTGAAGGCAAATGGGACGAGTATAAAGAAAGAAATATCTACGTTTCCGTAGGCGAATGGGTGAAGTATTGGAATGCGATCTATGAGAAATATGGCAATTGCTACATGCTTATTACAGGGGGAGAGCCTTTTACTTATCCTAATTTTATTGAATTAATAGAACGACTTTCCCAAATTCATTATCCCATTAATATCTCTACCAATGCTTCTGGAGATTTGGAATCGTTTGTGCAGAAGGTTGATCCTGAGAAGGTTTCTCTTTCTGTTAGCTTCCAGCCCAACTTTGTTGAAATAGATTCATTCTTAAACAAGGTGGAATTATTAAGAAGGCATAAATTTAATGGCTGCATAAATTTTGTGGCCTACCCTCCTTTTATAAAAGATATTAATCTCTATATCGAGAAATTTAAGTCCATAGGAGAAAGATTAAAAGTTATTCCTTTTTGGGGCAAATACCAAGAAAAAGAATACCCCCTTGCATATACATCGCAAGAAAGGGCGGTTATTGGAATTGATGGCACCTGGTTAGATAAAGCACGAAAAAAGAACTCGCTTTGTCAGGCCGGATATAATTCAGGGCTCGTCTTTCCCGACGGTAAAGTTGCCAGGTGCGGACAAGTGGGGGAGAGGTTTTTAGTGGGCAATTTTTTTGATTCAGAATTCAAATTATTAGATACGCCGTTATCTTGCGATGCTGAATATTGCCCTTGCGATGAAGACAAATTGTTTAATGAGGAAGGATCCATAACCGCAAGTTATAAAGACCAAAGCGAAACAGAAGATGCCCGCAACTCTTTACTTAATGATAAAGAGTATAATTCAGGAAAGATAATTTTGCAGTCTTCCCCAAAAACAATTTTTATTCAGGCGGCAGGACCATGTAATTCCAGTTGTGTATTTTGTTCCCGGGATAAAGAGTATGAAATATTTAATCTCCAGGACCATCGCAGGCGTTTTGCTAAAAACCTCTATCCTTTTATAGCTAAGGCAGAAACCCTTGTTTTAACTGGTTCGGGGGAATTTTTAATGCTTCCTGAGGCAGAGAATATACTGGAATTCTTCGACAGTAATTTTCCTAATGTAGAAAAATTCTTCTCTACCAACGGATCATCTCTGGCCCCCTGGGTCTGCGAAAAGATAGTCAACAGTAAAAGCAAATACACTATTCACGCCTCGTTACATGCCAGCAATGCCTCGCTACATAAAACCATTACGCGGATGGATAATTTCCATAAGATCCTAGGGCAGGTTAAATACCTTTTGAGACTAAGGAATAGCAGAATGAGTCCCCGGGTTAATTTAATCTTTGTGGCTACTACAATAAATATTGATGACTTGCCGAATTTTGTCCGTCTGGCCGCTGAACTCGGGGTAGATAAGGTCATTTGCTATTATAATTATATTTATCTTCCCACACAAAAATATCTTTCCTGTTTTTTTAAACAGGAATTCACTAATAATATATTGACCGAGGCCGAAGAATTAGCGGATAAATTAAATATAAAGATAGCCTTGCCGCCTAAATTTGGTCAAAAAGAATATCCTAAATTTGGCCCTTGCCGTGAAGCTTGGAGTCAGATTATGTTTGATTCTAAGGGCCATGTCTTACCCTGTGATGCTGCCGAAGATTGCGGCGATATCCTAGAAAACGGTAAAGATTTTATGGATATATGGAACAGCTTGTATTATCAAAATCTAAGGAAGACATTACAGGAAGGAAATTGTTCTTGCTCCAGGCATTGTTTCAGGTCTAATCCTGCAAGCGTAAATGATTTTAAATCGCATGTTATATACCGAGGCGGTAGAAGAGATGAGGATATAGGTATTTTATGGGGGGATAACTTTTGATAGGAAATCACAGAATAAAATTTACCTGGGATATCCACTATAAATGTAATTTCAGGTGTCCTTACTGCTGGTTTTATAGAGAATGGGCAAGGTTAGCCGAGCGTAGCCTTTACCTTAGCCCAGATGAATGGATGGTACATTGGAGGAAAATTTATGATAAATACGGAGAAATAAAGATAGAGATAGTTGGAGGAGAGCCGTTTATCTATCCGGATTTTATCGAATTGATTAACAGGCTTTCATCTTTCCATTTAGTAAAAGTAACGACTAATCTATCTGGCGATATAGAACGCTTCGCTCAAGAGATCAATCCGCAAAGAGTAGAGCTGGATCTAAATTTCCATGTTCTTTTTATAGATTTAGAGACCGTAATAAAAAAGACTTTAATTTTAAAAAAAGCAGGATTCCAAGGAGGGATATGCTATCTCGCTTATCCACCGCAGATGCATAAGATAAAATCTCTCAGCGAAAGATTCCGTGACGAAGGGATAAGTTTTGCATTGGCAGCTTTCTGGGGGGAATATAATGGTAAAAAATATCCCGCTGCCTACACAGAAGAAGAAAAAGAAATGATGCAACCATTTTTAGGAGACGTTAATAGACTTACGTATCATCTCAATGCCCAAAGCCCTAAAGGTAAATTGTGTAATGCCGGGCATACGTATGTTGATATACAGGCAGATGGCAATGTAGTCAGGTGCGGGCCCTTAGCCCACAAATCAATAGGCAATATAACAGATAAGGACTTTTGTCTTCTGGATAATCCTTTGCCTTGCGAGGCTGATGTTTGTTCGAGTAACGAGTATGTAAATTTAGTTTAAAAAATATTAGCATTATGGATAAGGCTACAGAAATATTCTTGCAAAATAAATATAAGATTAATCAGGAGACGCATGAACGCAAAGAATTATTAGAAGCAAAGCCATTAACCCTGGGAGTTATTTTTACTAATTGGTGCAACTTAAGATGTATTATGTGCCCTTCGGAAAGATATGCGAATACTTGTACGCTACCTCCCTCATTTCTATCAAAGATTCAGGAGCTGTTTCCTTATCTAGAACGGATAGACTGGCAGGGTGGAGAGTTTTTTCATTTAGGCTATATGAAGGAAATATTTTTGTCTCTCCAACATTTTCCGCACATCCAAAATGTTATTACTTCTAACGGATTGTTACTGGATAAAGAATGGGTAAAACTTTTGTTTGATTTAAAAGTAAAAATAGATTTTTCAATCGATAGCCCTAGAAAGGATATCTACGAATATATTCGCCGCGGTGCTGATTTCAATCAACTCCTCAAGTGCCTTGATTTGTTAGCAGATCTTGAGCATAAGCATAACAAATCGCTCTATCGGGACATGAATGTGGTAGTGATGAAATCTAATTACCATCTTTTGATTGAATGTGTGGAATTTGCTAGAAAGTATGGTTTTAGGAATATCGCATTTAATCAAGTGAGCGGTATAGAACACGGAGAAAATATTTCTTATGATAACGACAAAGACATTCGCGAATCTATTAATTTGCAAGCACGACTAATCGATAACATGTTTGCGGATAGTGGGGTAGGTATTATATGGAATTTGCCAGGTATGTGCGACAGCCAGGCAAAGCAGCCTATTTGTGGCAATAACCAGGAAGCTTATTTATTATGTGACTTACCATGGAAAGGTATGTATATTTGTGCACAACGGCAAGGGGATATTTTTCCTGATTGCTGGTGTCGTCATCCCGCAGGGAATATCTTCCGGGATTCATTATTAGAGGTTTGGAATGGAACTAATATGCGTGAATATAGGCAGCGATTGTCTAAATCTGATTTTAATTTATGCAATCCTGCGTGTAGAAACAGGTTGAATTTTCCTAAAAGCTGGAGTTATTAGGAAGCTAGGAAGTGTTTTTTATGTCGTTGATAGTAATTTTAACCATAGATGAACGATAGAGAAAGAAAGCCGCTATTTATAGCTAATAAAGAACTTAACGAATTTGAAATAAGAACCGGCAAAACTATGCTCGACTCTAAACCGCGTATGTTGATGGTGGTGTTGACCAATCGTTGCAATCTTGAATGCATAATGTGTACGCGGACAAGCAAGCAGGACGAGCGTACCCTACCTTTCGATTCTATAAAGCAGATAAAGGACCTCTTCCCCTATGTCGAGATGATTGATTGGCAGGGTGGGGAGGTTTTTTTGGTAGATTATTTCAAAGAGTTATTTTCAGAAGCGAGCAATTATCCGCATATCAACCAGAGTATCGTTACTAATGGCCTGTTTATTAATGATTCATGGGGCAAGGAACTTAACCATGCGTTTAGGCTCAATCTTACTTATTCAATTGATGCGGTAACCAAGCAAACGTATGAATATATCAGAAAAGGCGCACGATTTGAAATTTTAGTGTCTAGTCTAGAAAAAATAAAAGAGATTAACGCGTCGCGGATAAATAACCCTATCCAACTTCATATTAACGCGGTAGTGATGCGCTCTAATTATAAAGAATTAGTATTTTTCCCCAGATTTTGTAAACAATATGGAATCTCACATTTGCGCTTTGACTTTTTAAGGTCGCAAACGGCACCACTGGAAGACATTATATTAAAAGGCGAAAACGAAGCTACGGCTTATTTACAATACGCCATAGAAGAGATTAAAAAAGAGTGCCGCAAGATGGATATTTGGTTTGAGTGTACTTTCGCGTCGCTCCTTCCTGGGGTCAATGGTATGTGTGAAAATCTATTGCCTGTAGCAGAGGGGATAAACAGCGTTTCTACCCCACTTAAATGTAAGTTGCCGTGGAAAAAAATGTATATAGACGCAGCAGGTAATGGAATAGTACGTCCCGATTGTCTTTGTGAACAAAACGCAGGGAATATTTTAGAAATGCCGCTTGAAGAAATTTGGAATAGTGCAGTAATGCAGG
>VGKM01000076.1 GCA_016867005.1 Candidatus Omnitrophota bacterium
AAACAGGCTCCCTAATGACGAAGAAATCGCCAAGAAATTAAGGCTTTCTCAGGAAAAAGTCGACCAGATTAATTTCTGGCTGTCAACCAGCACCTCCAGTCTGGATGCGCCTATAGGAGAAGAAGGAGAGAGCCAGGTTGCTGATCTCTTGGAAGATAAAGCTTCAGCTGCTCCTGATGCGGGAATTTCACGCATAATGGATAAAGAACATGTAAAAAACTTGCTGGGCATAATGGTAGAACGCGAAAGAAAAGTCCTGGATATGCGTTTTGGCCTGGCTGACGGAAAAATCCACACATTAGCCGAAGTTTCCAAAAAGCTGGGTGTTTCGCGCGAACGCGTGCGCCAGATAGAAGAAGAAGCATTAAAGAAAATCCGCAAGTTTGCCGAAGAACAGGAGAAGAAAACATGACCCAAACTAAGAAAAAGGGATTAGAAAAATATATCCGCTCCATTCCTGACTTCCCTAAGCCCGGCATACTTTTCCGCGATATCACCACTTTAGCGCAGCACAAAAAAGCATTCAAAGAAGCAATTAATGAATTATGCGCCAGGTATAAGAACAAGAAAATTGACAAGGTTGTTGCAGTGGAAGCGCGCGGTTTTATTTTTGGCGGAGCTGTTGCGCATAAACTTGGCGCAGGCTTTGTGCCGGTACGCAAAAAAGGCAAGCTTCCCTGGAAAACTTCATCCGTAAGTTATGAATTGGAATACGGAACAGACACCCTGGAAATGCATGAAGATGCTATTTGTGCCGGTGAGAGGGTGCTGGTTGTAGATGACCTTTTGGCAACCGGAGGTACTGTAAAAGCAGTAACAGAATTGCTTGAACAAAAAAATGCTAAAATCGCAGGGATTGCTTTTTTGGTTGAATTAATAGATTTAGGCGGCAAGAAAAAGTTAGAAAAATACCCTGTGTATTCTTTGATAAAATTTCCCGGGCACTAAAATTGAAACGAAAAAAACTTGCCCCTGTAGCTCATAAGGATAGAGCAGCGGTTTCCTAAACCGCGTGCGGCAGGTTCGATTCCTGCCAGGGGCACAAATTTTATGTACAACCTACACTGCCACTCATTATTAAGCGATGGAGTCCTCTTACCTTCAGAAATAGCCGTGCGCTATTTAACTGCGGGATATAAAACCATTGCCATTACAGACCACGCTGATTACAGCAACATTGAATTCGTAATTAAATCAATTTTAACATTTACTAGAAAATGGCCGAAGAATTCTGTGCCGATTAATGTTTTACCCGGCATAGAATTAACGCATTTACCCCTGGAGCAATTTGGCCCGCTTGTCAAATACGCCAGAAGAAAAGGGATTAAAATAGTTGTCGGCCACGGCGAAACCCAAGCTGAACCTGTAATTAGCGGCACTAACCGCGCGGCAATATTGGCAGGCGTGGATATTTTAGCCCACCCCGGATTGATTACCGAAGAAGATGCGCAGTTAGCAAAAAAGAAAAATGTGTTCCTGGAAATCACCAGCCGCCAGTCACATGCAGCTACAAACGCACACGTCGTAAAACAGGCATTAAAAACAGGGGCAAACCTCATTCTAAACATGGATGCCCATGACCCGCAGGATATTATCCGGCCGCAAGAACTAAATGATACCGGAATCAAAGCCGGCCTTGCCCAAGCTCAAATTGAAACTATTTTCTCAATAGTTGCTGACTTTGTATCGGGAAAATAGTAAAATTTTACCATCTTTAAGCCCTATCAAAATAATCCTTGACAAGCTACAACTTATATGATACAAACATGTTAACGTAGGTTATACCACCAGGATGTGGCTTTAATTAAGACGGAAAGGAGGCGAAAACCAAAAAAAGTCCAAAGCCATACAAAATCCGGTGATATACATATATAGATAGTAAATACCTAGGGATATATTTTAAAAACCTAGTTGAATATAAGTTCCTAATTATAGTTCCTTTAAGGAGGATTTAAAAATGAGTAAACGCTTGATTATGATGTTGACTTTAGCGTTTGTGGTAGGCATATCCTTTGCCGCATTCGCAGAAGTCCAAAACGTCAGAGTTAGCGGAGACATCACCATCGGTGCTGTTTATCGCAATAACTTTGATTTAGCAAAAACGCCTGTAAACCAAGGTAGGATTTCTCCTGGTCTAGGTGGCGCTATTCCTGCAAATGAATCAACATACCAGGATAAACAAGAAGATATGTTCAGCATTGTAAGAGTTCGCGTAGATGCTGATCTTACTGATAATGTTTCCGCAACAGTAAGATTGTTAAATGAAAGAAACTGGAACGGCGACAACATCAATGGCCTTGCTGAAAATAACAGGAACATCGGCCTTGCAGCACGCAGCACAGCAAATAAAGAGTCGCAGATTGATATCGACCTAGCATATGTTACCTTAAAAGAATTCCTGTATTCGCCTTTAACTTTAACCGTAGGCCGCCAGGAAATGCGTTTTGGTAACGGCTGGATCATAGGTGATCCGGATACAAATCTTTGGTCAGCAAAAACAGCATTGGCAGAAGGTGATTTGTCTTTACGCAAATCATTTGACGCAGTGCGCGCGACCTTGGATTACAATCCTTTGATTGTTGATATTATTTATGCAAAGATAGCGGAAAACAATACCGTATTAAATGACGATATTGATTTATCCGGTATCAACGCAACATATGAACTAAGCAAAGCAACAACCCTTGAAGGGTTTGCTTTCGCAAAGATCACAGGCGCTAATTCACCAAACGTTACTAACTTAGACCAGGCCTCAGCTAATCCCGGCGTAAATAACATAAACGATTTCAACAAAGCTGATAAGGTCTTCACAGTCGGTGGACGCGTTGTGAATAAATCCATTAAGAACCTAACCATCGATGCTCAAGGTGCATTTCAGTTTGGTACATATAACCCGAAATTCGATCCTAATTCATATAACCGAGGTACTCCTTTGCCAGGATTAGACAATCAAATGGCACAGGTTGGAAACCGCAGGGCTTGGGGTACTGAAGTAATGGCAATGTATGACTTAAAAGATATTTCCGGTATTGCCAAGTACAAACCGATGATTGGTGCTGCTTATGTATATCTCTCAGGTGAAGCAAGAGATAGAACAGGTAACAAAACGTATCATGGATGGGACCCGATGTTTGAAGACCAGACATTCGGCCACATCATCAACGCAATCATGGGCTTCTCTAATGCAACATTAGGCGGTTTAACATTCTCCGCTAAACCCATGGATGATGTAACTGCAAAGTTTGATTATGTTGCAGCTTGGGTCAACAAAGAATACGCGACAGACAGACTAGCAATCCTGTCAGGCGTTCCTACAGCCAGAACATTCAACATGCACAAAGGCCATTTCTTAGGTAGCGAATATGATTTGACCCTTACCTATGATTATACGGAAGATGTGCAATTCTCGCTCTTAGGCGGTTTGTTTGTTCCTAATAAAATAGTTAATGCTGGACGTGATCCAAACGGAACAGCTTTAGCCGCAGGCGGCGCTCATGATCTTGACAGAGCAGTAGCAACTGAAGTTGTCGGTACAATGAAGGTGACCTTCTAAGTATCGTTTTGCAACAAAAAAGCCCCTGGAGAGTAATCTCCGGGGGCTTTTTTGTTTCTACCAAAGTGGAGAGAAACTGTTTTCCCTAAAATTTAATTCTCCGTTGGGGCCGTAGCGGAGGTTTAAACCTCCGCTACGGCCTGAGGGGAAACTCCACAACCATCGACTATTGACTATCGACCCATTTTCTATATAATATCTCTATGCTATACCTAGCATTCATCTTCCATATGCATCAGCCGTATTACAAGAACCTCCTTACCCTGGAGAGTGATGTGCCATGGGTACGGCTGCACGGAGTTAAGGACTACCTGGATATGGTCCAGATGCTTCAAGGCTTCCCCGGGATACAGCTTACTTTCAATTATGTCCCGTCACTCCTGGAACAGGCCGAGGACTACCAGAATAATACCGTAAAAGACAAATTCCTGGAACTTTCCCTTAAGCCGGTATCTACCCTCGCCAGCGAAGAAAAAGATTTCATCATAAATAATTTTTTCATGATCAACCGCGAAAAGGTTATTTCGCTTTTCCCGCGTTATTATGATTTGTATTTTAAAAAACTTGCCAGGAAACACTTCACTGACCATGATCTTCTGGACCTGCAAGTATGGTTTAACCTTGCCTGGCTTGACCCGTCATTCAGGAACACAATCCCTGAATTCAGCTCTCTTGTAGAAAAAGCAAGGTTTTTTACGGAAGAGGAGAAGAGGCAGGCGCTGGATAAACAGGTAGAGTTATTAAAAGGCATCATCCCGGCATATAATAAGTTTATTGATAAAGGCCAGGTTGAGCTTACTTTAAGCCCTTATTACCATCCAATATTACCCTTGCTTTACAATACCAATACCGCAAAAGAAGCAAATTCCAAAACAGCCCTGCCTAAAGAAAGATTCAGCTTTCCGCAGGATGCAAAAGCCCAAATTGAACTTGCAGTGAAATTCTTTAAAGACAGGTTTGGCAATAAAGTAGTTGGCATGTGGCCTTCGGAAGAAGCCGTCTCAGAACATATCCTGCCATTTATTATGGAATCCGGCACAAAATGGATTGTTACGGACGAAGCAATGCTTTATAAGTCCCTGCGCAAAAGAAAACGGGATACGCGCCTGCTTTACCAGCCGCATTTATTAAAAAGAGAGGAAGGAGAGTTAAGCATTGTTTTCCGTGATAGGAACCTCTCTGATTTGCTTGGTTTTAGCTATCATACATGGGAAACAAAAGCTGCTGTCGAAGATTTTATGCGCCACCTGGGAAATATCTCCAAGGCCTTTAATAAACAGGACGTACTTGTCACAATCGCAATGGACGGAGAAAATGCCTGGGAATATTATACGAATGACGGCCATGATTTTCTGGAATTATTATATCAACGCCTTCAGGAAACAACTTTTCTTAAAACCACGACAATTAGCGAATACCTGAATACTCATCCTGCCAAATCAGAAATCAAACGCCTGTCAGCCGGCTCGTGGATTTACGGTGAATTCGGAAAATGGATAGGCAACCCTCATAAAGTAAGGGCATGGGAATACCTCGCCATAGCAAGAAACCAGCTCCAGGAAATGCTTGATAAAAACGAAGAGGTGCCGGAACTTGCATTCAAGCAAATGTACATCCTTGAAGGAAGCGATTGGTTCTGGTGGTACGGCGAAGATTATCCCGGGTATTTTGACCGGCTTTTCCGCATGCACATGTCAAATTTCTATAAAATCATCGGCCGCGAAATCCCCCCATACCTCAATAATCCTATATAAACCAGCCTAAACCAACCTATTCCACACCCGGTGTGGAATAGGTTTTAAATAGCAGGAAACTATTGACAGGCAACGAGTTTTATGTTATAAATTCTTTAATCGAAGAAAGAAAAATGGATAAGAAAGAAATTTACGAACACCTCGCCAAGATTTACCTTGATGCGTCTTTAAAAAAGGGAAAGAGACACAAGAATTATCCGGTATTCAAAAACCTATTCTTCTCAAGTTTAGCCGTGATACTCCTCTTGAGCGGTTTTCTTGTCTCTAATCTAGGGAGAAATAAAGGGCTAAATAGTGAGGTGGCATTGATCCTGCAGCCAGATATCGCAAAAATAAATTTTAATTTTAACCCCGCCAAAAAAGAAGCATACACAATAAATTTGAATAAATTAAACCTGTCAAAATACACATCCCTGGCATTCCAGGTCAAAAAAACGAATTTCAAGAATAACCTGGCAATGCGCGTTGAATTTACCAGCCCCTTTAAAGAAAGATCCGAAATCTATATCAGAGAAATCCCGACAAGATGGAAAAGTTATGACTTAAATTTTTCTGATTTTAAAAGTATTACCGACTGGTCGGAGATGTCTGAATTGTCTTTTACGGTAGAACAGTGGAATACAAAAGAAGACCACGGCGTTATCTATATAGATAACGTAAGGTTCCTGAAATAACCAAGGAGGAAAAACCATGCGTATAATGGCAATAGCAAACCAAA